>QGUR01000325.1 GCA_003242205.1 Chloroflexota bacterium
CCCGTTTTGTCGTCTTTTCCCCCCGTCGGGGGGCCGTGTCCAAATTTTTTGATGTCGTCCTCCCCCCCCGCGGCGGCCGGAAACGCGCGAGCTGGATTGCTTCTTCGGCCTCGGCGGCCTCGACCGCCACGCGCTGCGCGAGGGGGTACACGGCTGATGGCTGGCAGTCTGAAGCTAACGCCGTCGCAGGCCAGCGATGTTGAGGCGGCTTCGGAGGCGATCTATGCCAGCGCCGCCGATCAGGTGATCAGCGCGCAGGCAGGTCTGGGGCGCGATCTGCTCGCGCTGGCGACCGTTTTCCTGATAGTCGTCACCTGTCATCTGATCAACCCGCTGCTGCAGTTTGAGGTCAATTTCGGCAGGGCGTTTCGTAATGCCACGCTGCAACCCGTGCTGGCGGTTGGGTTGTTGATCTGCGCGCTGATGCTCATTTCAAATGGGGCATGGGGCGGCGCTCTGTGGCGTTCGCTCGCCCGTAACCGCCTGCGTCTGGCAGCGAGTGTTGTATTGTTCGCCTATACGGCGATTGCCCTGCTGGCAATTGTGCTGCGGTTCAACCTGATCGGCGCGATTCTGGGCCTGCCGCAGGAGGGCTTTACCGAGCCGGTTTCGGAAGATGGCCCGGTGGCGCTTTTTGAGACGGCGCTGACCATCACGATGGCGCTGGAATATCTGGCGCTGGCGGCGGTGGTCGTGCTTTGGGAGCCGTGGAACCGCATGCCGGTCTACACGCGCGCCGTTCGCAGGAACGCACCGGTGGTGCTGGTTGCGTTGGCGGTGCTGGTGATCTGGGAAGCCGCGCTGGTCGTGTTCAATATTCAACAGTTCCTGCTGCCGCGGCCAAGCGTGATCATCGAACGCTTCATCGACACCTATCATCGCGGGCTGATCTCGGTTGGCTGGAACACGTTCCAGAATGCGTTCTGGGGCTTTGTCGTCGGCTGCGGATTGGGCATCCTGACCGGGCTGATCTCGGCGCGTTTCACCAGTTTCAGCCGGGCGCTGCTGCCGCTGGCCATTGCGGCGAACTCGGTTCCGATCATCGCCTTCGCGCCGATCATGAACAACTGGTTTGGCGCGCTCAATCCCGCCTCGAAGATCGCCATCGTCGCGGTGCTGACGTATTTCCCGTCGATGATCAGCACGGTCAAAGGCCTGACATCGGTCGATACGCTGTCGCTCGAACTGATGCAGTCTTACGCCGCCAGCCCGCTGGAAATCTTCCGCAAGCTGCGCCTGCCGACGGCGCTGCCGTTCATTTTCTCGGCGCTCAAGGTCAGCACGACGCTGGCCATGATCGGCGCGATTGTTTCCGAATATTTTGGCGGATCAACTCAAGGGCTAGGGTATCGCATTCGTGAGGATGCCGCGCTGTTCAAGTATCCCGAATCGTGGGCGGCGATCATCGTCGCTTCGGTGCTTGGCATCCTGTTCTACCTTTTGGTCTCCGCCGTGGAGCGAGCTGTCATGCCGTGGCACGTTTCGTTCCGCGAGGAATAGACGCTTCGTTGTGTCATTCTCTAAGGAGGAGGATTAATGGTTCGCCGGCTTTTTTCAGTATTGCTTCTTTTATTGATGCTCTTTTCTGTTCCGGCCAGCTTCGCGCAGGAAGAATGCGCCGAGCTTACTTCCGTCCGCTTGCAGTTGAAGTGGTCCACGCAGGCTCAGTTCGCCGGTTATTACGCGGCGGATCGGGAAGGGTACTTCGAAGACGAGTGCCTCAACGTTGAAATCCTGCAGGGCGGCCCGGATATTGGCCCGCAGCAGGTGGTTGCTGCCGGCGGCGCTGAATTCGGTATCGACTGGATGCCGAGCATGCTGGCCTCGCGCGAGCAGGGTTCGGGCGCGGTCAACATCGCCCAGATCTTCCAGCGCAGTGGTATGCTCGAAATCACATGGGCCGATAGCGGTCTGGAGACGATCGATGACCTGCGTGGTAAGGTCGTCGGCGTCTGGGGTTTTGGCAACCAGTACCCGTTGTTCGCCGCGCTGGTCAAGCATAACATCGACCCCGACAACCCTGACGACATCACCATTTTCAACCAGCCGTTCGATATGGTGGCGTTCCTCAACCGTGAGATCGACGCCGCTGCGGCCATGACCTACAACGAACTGGCGCAGGTGCTGGAATACGTCGGCGAGGACGGCTCGTTCCCGGTCTATACGCTGAAAGACCTGAACATCATCGACCTCAATGAAGTCGGCACTGCCATGCTGGAAGACATGGTGTTCGTCAACGAAGAGTGGCTGGCAGGCGAAACCGATGGCACGCCCAATGAGGAAATCGCCATTCGCTTCCTGCGCGCCACTTACCGTGGCTGGGCCTTCTGCCGCGACAACCCGGATCAGTGTGTCGAGTACGTGCTGGAAGCCGGTTCGACGCTGGGCGCGGGGCATCAGGCCTGGATGATGAACGAAATCAACAAGCTCATCTGGCCATCGGAAAACGGTATCGGCATCATGGACCCCGCGCTGGCCGAGCAGACCGCGGAAATCGCTCTGAACTACGAAGTCATCACCCAGCCGATGGATGAAGGCGCGTACCGCACCGATCTGGCTCAGGCGGCGCTCGATAGCCTGCTGGCCGACATGCCCGACTTCGACGCCTATGGCCTCGACTGGGAGCCTGCCGAAGTCGAGATCACGCCGAACGGCGAATAGTTTCCACCGAAAGAAACCATCATGCAGGGGCGGCGCGCTGGCGTCGCCCTTTGCGTTTGTGGCGAAGCCAGCCGCCGGGCATTTCCGTCTCTCATGCCATCCCCACGCCATGAATGGTGAGCGGGATATGAGTCCCGGTTGTGTTCGATCCGGCCTGCGCGTATTATTGCAATACATATAACAATCATCAGGGAAGGGTGCGGGCATGGCCGATGAGCAGTTTGTCCTGACGCGCGAAGGGCGCAAGCGGCTGGAGGCGGAACTGGCGGAACTGCAGCAGGAACAGGCGCGCCTGAGCGAACTTCTGGGCGATGTTTCCGACGACCCCGGCGGCAATATCGACGCCGACGAAGCGGGCGCGTTTTTCGACGTCAAAACCGATCTGGAGCGCGTGAACGAACGGCTCGGGCATATCCGGTTTGTGCTCGAACGGGCTGTCGTGCACGAGGAAGACCCGAACCCGAAGCGGGTTGACCCGGGTGAGCGGGTGGTCGTCTGGGATGTCGCCGCCGACCGCGAACGTGTCTTCGATCTGCTGACGGGCGAAGAGCTACAGCTCACCTATGACGACGTAGAGGATCGGGTTGGCGTTTCCGCCGATTCGCCTGTTGGGCAGGCGCTGGTCGGCGCGAAGGTGGGCGATGTGGTCGAGGTAGAGACGCCGGACGGCAAGGCGCGCTATGCCGTCCGGCGCATCGAGCAGATTGAGTAGCCGTAGACCTTAGCTTGCCGATCCTGCCGGCGCGACCGGCATGGCATCGTCTTTCACTATCTTCGTCAGGTGGCCGGGCCACCACGCCCAGCGCCCAAACAGGACAGTCAGCGCCGGGACGAGCATGGTGCGGATGACGAATGTATCGATCAGCACGCCAACCGCGACGGCAAAACCAAGCTCGACCAGCCCCATGATCGTGCCGGTCATCAGGGCGGCGAACGTGCCTGCCAGAATGATCCCGGCGGAGGTGATGATCGCGCCGGTCGCGGCGACGGCGCGGTGTACGCCTTCGCGGGTTCCGTGACGCGGCACTTCTTCCTTCACGCGGCCGATGAGGAAGATGCTGTAGTCGACACCCAGCGCGACCAGAAAGACGAACGTGAAGAACGGCATGTACCACGTCAGGCCCTGAACGCCGGCGACGGCGCGGAACAGCACGTCGGTCAGGCCGAGGGTGAAGGCGAAGCTCAGCGCGACTGTGGCGATCAGGTAGAGCGGCGCAATCACGCTGCGGAGCATCAACAGCAGCACGATGAAGATGCCCAGAATGACGAAGCCAATGGCGCGGATCAGGTCGCGCTCGATGGTATCGCGGATGTCGGTGGTGATGACGGTCTGGCCGTAGACGACTGCCTCGCCTGAGTCGCGGTAGCGGTCGAGCACGGTTCGGATTTCCTTGACCGTGTCCATCGCCGCGAAGCTATCGGGGCTTTCGTTGAGGATAACCGTCAGGCGGAACGTTGTGCCTTCGTCAGCGAGATACATGCTCGTAAGCTGCGCGAACTGGCCGGCAAAGCCGCCATTTTCGCCTTCCGGCGCGGCGGCAAGCAGCGGCTCAAGCTCGGTCGGCAGCAGATACGCTTCTTCCATGCTTTCAAACCGGCTTGCCAGACCGGAAAATGCAGGAGCAATCTCGCCCTGGCGCAGCGCAAGCTGGAGCGGGTTGGACAGGATGCTCTGTAACGTCGTCAGGTTCGGGTCATCCGCCACTTCGGGAAAGCGTTCGGCCAGCAGGTTAATGTACATGTTCAACGCGCCAACGCCTTGCAGCATCTGCGCCAGCGTCATCTCGCCGCCGGGCATGCCGCTTTCGAGCATGTCACCGATCAGGTTCAACTGGCTTTTCACCAGCAGCAGATCGCGTATCGTGCCGCCCTGTCCCAGCGGGTTGTTCAGGCTGCGTATGTCTGCCACGCCGCGAATGGCGCTCAGTTCTGCCGACAGGTTCATGATGTCCGCTGCCAGTCGCTCCGGATCGCGCCCGGTGACGATGACTTCCAGCGGGGCCATGTTGCCCGCGCCGAGGCTCGATTGCAGGCGGTTGAAAACGATCGCCGGTTCAGCATCGTCGGGCAGGTCGGCCAGCAGGTCATAACTGGCGGGGGGAGTCAGCCCATGGGTGGGAAACGGGGCCACGATGGCCGAAATCAGGATAACGGGCAGACCCGGGGGCGAACGGACAAGGTTCGAAACCTGTTTGAAAAATTTTCCGGGAAAG
>QGUR01000326.1 GCA_003242205.1 Chloroflexota bacterium
GGTGAGGAACAGCAAAATGCCCAGCAGCGTGCGTACACGGCTGGACCGGCGCGCAACAACCGGCGTCAGGCGTTGGAAGTCGGCAGCGGAGGACGCCACATTTCCGGCCACAGGCTGGGCCCACCCTTTGCCAGAAGGCCCAGCATCACCAGCCCGTGGAGCCAGAGAGGGGTCGTCGCCCGGTAGTGTTTGCGGTAGAAGATCAGCATCGCCCGCCAAAACTCGAACTGGGCTTTTTTGCTTTTGCGGCTGGCGGCCCTTTTGACGTGCCGCACGACGACCGCCGGATTGTACATGACCTTCCACCCTGCCTTTTTTATTCGGAACGCCCAATCTAGATCCTCTCCGTACATGAAGAATGTTTCGTCGAGCAATCCGCTGGTTTCAATCGCTTCCCGGCGAACCTGCATATACGCCCCGACCACCGAATCGACCTCTAGCTCAACATCCGGATCGACAAAGGTCATGTTATAGCGGGCAAATCGCGGGCTGTTGGGAAACAGCTTCGCCAACTTCGAGAAGTGATAAAAGGAAACCAGCGGCGTCGGAAAGCTACGGCGGCAGGCCTTGTCCAGACTGCCGTCCTCAAGTACGAGTTTGGGTCCTGCGACTCCAACCTCAGGCCGGGAATCCATAAACCGCGTCATGTCATACAGCGCGTTGGCAGGAACCTCCGTGTCGGGATTGAGCAGAAGCGCGTAGCGAGGCGCACCGGCATCGACATCGCCAATGCCGCGAAATCCCAGCGCGCGCAGACCGAGATTGTTGCCATAGGGGTAACCGCCGTTGACTTCGCTCTCGATCAACGTAACCGATGGGAACTCGTCGCGAACCATCGCCGCGCTGCCGTCGGTCGAAGCGTTGTCAACCACAATCACCCGAAAACTGAAATCGCCCTCGCTGGCGAGCACCGTTTGCAGGCAACGGCGCAGCAGATCGCGCGTATTCCAGTTCAGGATGACAACCCCGACATCGAGCATGATCCCTCCAACTCCCGGGATTCTATCACAAAACAAAAGGGGCATACACGATGCCTGATCGCCGGACGAGCGCGAACGCTACTCCACGCGCGCGCAACTCTCCGGCGTCAGGCAATAAACCCGCAGACCCGGATGGTGAAAGTAGCTGGCCGTGTGCATGATCAGGTCGTCGCCAAGCCAGTCAGGGCGGTCGATTCCGGCAATGAGCTGCAACTCCGTATCGTAGCTGGCGTAGTAATCCCGCACCTGTTGCACGAACTCCGGCGGCATAAAGCCTTCCGAACGGTTGACATCATGCAGCCACGCGTCCGACAGGATGACATACTCGATTCCCTCGGCGCGCAATTCGGCGGGTGGGATGAACGTGTCGATATAAGTCTGGGTAGTCACGTAGTCCGCCGGATCGAGTGGAACGTTATAGGGCGCGCTCAGATGAACGCGCGACCCGCGCGGCAGATGCTCGTAGACCCATGCCTGAATGCGATAACGCGTATCGCGCTGTGTGATCAGAGAGACAAACTGCAACGCCGGAATGAGCGTGGGAACCACCAGCGCCACCACCAGCAACGGCCCGACCAGTCGTCTGAGAACGGGAAGCCGCTCGCAAAGCCACGCCACGCCCAGTCCTGCCAACACGGCCAGATGTGGCAGGATCGGCAGCAGCATGTGGTCGTTATAGCTGGGCCGGCGGTTACGCAAAACCACCAGCGTGTAAATCACCAGATAGACCAGCAGAATCAACACAACCAGCCGGGTTGTGTTTCCCCCGGCGAGGAAACGATGCTCCCTGCTGCTGCGCCAGGCTGCATAGACGCCGGCAGCCGCCGCGAGCGTCGCCGTCACGCCCAGACTGATGCCAAACATGTAACGCAGATGAAAGGTCAGGCTCAGCCAGTGATCGGTCAGATAATTGTGGCTGAAGCCCTCGCCTGTCGTCAGAAACTGGTTGGTAATGTGCTGGAAGTCCTGCCAGAACTTGGGGAAATCGAAGATGACGCCCGGCGTGCCAAGCACGAAAAAGAGCGGAAACATCAGCCAGCCCGCCAGAATGAAGCGCACCGTCCGGGCGGAACGGTCGCGATACAGCAAAACGAGGCCGGTGAAGAATACGATCAGAGACACGCCCGCGGCGTTATAGCGCGAAGTCGCCGCCAGCCCTGCCGCCGTTCCCGCCAGAACGTATAACAACGCGCGTGGCTGTTCTTTCAGAGCCGCCACACATGCCCAGACGCACAGCGCTGCCCACAGGGTCGCGTTCATGCTTGGCAGCGCATAATGGCTGTGCTGAACCAGCGTGGCGGAAACAGCCGTCAGCAGGCTGGCCCCCGCGGCGGCATATCGCCCGCCGAGGCGCAGTGCAGTCGCATAGGTCACGGCGACGATCAGGATTCCCGCCAGCGCGGCGTGCGCTCGCGCCACAACATATGCCGGGAAACCGGCGATCTGGCGCTGCCCTACGACCGGCAGCAACGCCGGGTCGATATGCGCGCCCGCACCTGTCAGCAGGAAAGTGACGAAATTGATGTTGATGAAAAAGGATGGGTTTTCGAAGAATCTCGGATTGGGATAGCGGCTGACCGCCATCTGAATGGGGATGCCGACGTAAAAGAACTCGTCGGGATGAACGGGCGTCTCCAGCGGCAACAGGTTGGCAGCGGTATCGCTGCGCGCATAAAGCGGGTCGGGCTGCGCAAACGTTAGCCCGGTAAAGCGCAGCGCGGCGGCGAACAGCAACACCGCGACGACAAACAGCCACTCGCCCGGCAGCAGCCGTCGCGAGCGGGACAGCCGCCGCGCTAAGGCACGATATATCGATGGCTCCGGAGAACTATCACCTGCGCTCATGTTTTCTTTGCTGTGGGGAGGGTGCTCAAAGGCTGCCCGCGCAGGGCGGAACGCAGGGCTTCACGGTCATCCCACGGGTACTCGATGGTTCCAAACGCCATGCTCTGCTCGTGGCCCTTGCCACAAACGATCACGACATCGCCCGCCCGCGCAAGCTGGCAGGCGCGATAAATCGCCTCGCCGCGATCCGGCACGCGCAGGAACGTCTGGCCTTCCACGCCACCCGCGGCAGACGCGGCATCAGCCATCGTCGCCAGAATGGCATCGAGCGATTCGGTACGCGGGTCTTCGGCGGTCAGAATCGAGAAATCGGCCAGACGAGCCGCCGTATCGGCCATCAGCCGGCGTTTCTCGCGGTCGCGCAGGCCGGCGCTGCCAAACACGGCGATCAGTCTGCCGCCCGGCGCAACCAACCCTCGCGCGGCTTCGAGCGCGTTCTTGAGCGCGTTCGGCGTGTGGGCGAAATCGACCAGCGCGATAAAAGACTGGCCTTCGTTGATTCGTTGCATCCGGCCAGAAATCGCCTCGACGCTGGCGATGCCGTCCACAATGTCGGCGGCGCTGGCGCTCACGGCTAACCCGGCAGCGACCGCCGCCAGCGCGTTCATGACGTTAAAATCGCCCGTCAGCCGCGTCTGGACTTCATGCCCGCACACGGGCCATGGCTCGGCACATGCCAGATCGAAGGCCGTACCGGAATCCGTCTGGCGGATGTGTGTCGCCCGCAGATCGCAATCAGCGCCCAGCCCATATCGAATGACAGTCTCCGCCGGGATGGACGCGAACAGGCCGGCACTCGGATCGTCGCCATTGATAACGCTGGCTTTTCGCTGGCTACCCTTTCGTTCAGACGCCATCAGCATACGGAACATGCTCGCTTTGGCGGCGCGGTATTCCTCGAATGTGCCGTGATAGTCGAGGTGCTCGTGGGTGACGTTCGTCATCACCGCCACATCGAGGTCAACGCCGTTCAGGCGTCCCTGAGCGAGACCGTGGCTCGTCATTTCCAGCACGCAGTACGTCAGACCGTTGCTCACCATTTCAGCCAGCAGCGCCTGAATCTCTGGCGCGCCGGGTGTTGTCACATGCAGGCCCGTTTCAGCCGTGCGCGCGCCCAGATCGGCGGCGATGGTCGAAATAAGCCCCGCCTTTCTTCCGGTGTGCCGCATCAAAATACTGTGGATCAGCGTGCTGGTGGTCGTCTTGCCGTCAGTGCCGGTCACCCCGATTACAATCAGGGAGCGCGACGGAAATCCATGATAGGCGGCGGCGAGATAGCCCACCGCCTGCTGTGCATTGGCGACACAGGCATACGGCACGCCGGGATCGAGGTCAGGCACTTCCCCGACAATGGCCGCTGCGCCGCGTTCAACCGCCTGAGCGATGAATTGATGCCCGTCGACTGAAAGCCCGCGACGGGCAACAAAAACGCCTCCGGGCTGAACCTCGGCGCTGTTTTCAACCACCGGCGCTGTGATTTCGGCATCGCTGTGCACAGCGACGACGCCAGGAGCGTGTTGGATTAATTGACGAAACGATACGCTCATAGTTGTAATCTACAGCAGCGGGCCAGCGCCCGCCAGACAAAACAAACGCGCCGGGACATGGCCACCGGCGCATTTGATCTGTCTGTGATGACCAGTTAGCGCAGGCGGCCTGCCATTTCGGTGAGACCGCTGCGAACGCTGCCGTCGAGTACGCGATCCTGAGTGCGAATGATCAGACCACCCAACAGGTCGGGATCGACCGAGAAGGTGACGGTGTCAGCGCCGATCTGGCTCTTAACCTTCGCCTGCTCCTCGTCGGTCAGCGGCATCGCGCTGATAACCTCAACCGGCCCCTGCAGGTTGCGAGCGCCTTCGGGAACGCGGGTGAAGAAATCGTCGATGATCGCCTGCTGGCGAGCCGGGTCGATAGCGCCGCCGATCAGACGCTCGGCTGCCGCCATGGCAATCGCCGCGACCTGACCGCGCAGGTCGGCAAGCAAACGGTCGCGCTCTTCGCTGGCGCGCTGGCGCGCTTCCTGACGA
>QGUR01000327.1 GCA_003242205.1 Chloroflexota bacterium
GGGAGGTTTTCCAGATAGGGTGGCGCATCCACAACGCCATCAGCGGCTATACCAAAGTCACCAAGGAACTGTCGGCAGACAGCCCGGAGGCGATTGAAAGCCTGCTGCGAATGCTCATCAGCGTGGCCGACGCCGCCAAACAGGAATACTACGTGCTACGCGGCAGCGGCGTGGGCGAGCCGCTCGGCGTCCTGAACGCGGACGCGGCCATCGGCGTGAACCCTGTCACGTCCGGCACGTTCGCCTATGCCGACGCGCTGGCGATGAAGGCGCGTTTCAAGGCTATCAGCGGGGGCGGCGCGTGGGCGATCCACAAGTCGATGTGGCCCGATATCGGCAGCATGGAGGTCGGCACGGGCGGCGCGGTTTTCCAGCCGAATCTGGTCGCGGAGCTTGGATCGAGGCTGCTCGGCTATCCGATTGACGAGAGCGAGCATCTGCCGCAGGCGGAAAACGCGGGCTGCGTGCTGCTGGCCGACTTCAGCGCCTACCTGCTGTTCGAAAAAGGCGGGCTGGAAATCGAGTTCAGCCAGCACGCCGACTTCCTGAACGGCAACAACGTCTGGCGCTTCAGCCGCCGCCTCGATGGACAGCCGTGGGTGCGCGACCAGATCACGCTGGCCGATCCGCAGGGCGGTTACACCGTCAGCCCGTTTGTCTACTTCAACGACTAACGCTCGCAGGAGGCGCTGTGGGAAACGAACAACTAAACGAACGGCTGGCGCTGGCGGCGGTGATCGCCCCGCAATCGCTCAACGACACGAGTATTGCCAGCGGCTGGGTCGCGCTTTCAGGCGCGCGGCGCGCCCTGTTCACCGTGCTCGTCGGTCAGACCGACACAACCGTTAACGCGAAGCTGCAGGCGGCGACCGATGCGTCCGGCACGGGCGCGGCGGATATTCCGGGCAAGGCCATCACGGAGCTTGGCGCGACCGACGACAACAAACAGGCCCACATCGAAGTGAGCGCCCCCGAAATCGCCGGTTACAGCCATGTCCGCCTTGTCCTGACGCTCGGTTCGGGCGCGACCGGCGCGCTCGTGGCCGCGACCGGCTTCGTCGCCGGCGCGCGCTTCGCCCCCGCCTCCGGCCTGCAATTGGCGTCGGTCGCGGAGACGGTTCGGTAGCAGCGCGAGGCTCCTCATCCTGCGAAGAACGTGTCAGGAACAACGCCAGTGGCCTACACCGACCTGAATGCGCTAAAGACCTATCTCGGCATCGCGGTTGAGGCTGAGGACACGCTGCTCGAACGCCTGATCCATGCGGCCAGCGCCGCCGTCGATAGCCTGTGCCATCGCCGGTTTGCCGCCGCCAGCGACGAAACCCGCCGCTTCGACGCTCTGCTGGATACCGATGGGCGGTCGCTCTTCCTCGACGCCGACCTGTGCGCGCTCACGGCAGTCGTCAACGGCGATGGGCAAGCGCTGGACGCCGGCGATCTGCTTCTGCTGCCGCGAACCGGGCCGCCGTGGCACGAACTGCGGCTCAAACGCAGCGCGCTGGCGTGGTGGACGTATGACGACACGCCGGAAAACGCGATTGCCGTCACCGGGCGCTGGGCTTACAGCGCGACGCCGCCCGCCGATATCGAACAGGCCGCCGTACGACTCGCGGCCTTTTTCTATCGCCAGAAGGATGCGCCGGACTGGCGCTGGACGACCGCCGCGACGCCGCAATGGCGTGCGCCAGAGCTGCCGCCCGATGTGCTGGCGCTGCTCGCGCCTTACAGGAGGATAGCGGTTTGAGCGATTTGCCCGGTTTGTACGCGGCGCTCGCGGCGATTCCGGTCACCGTCGATGGTCAGGCGTTCCCGGTTTTCACGCCCGGCGAATTGCCTTCGTCGCTACACACGGCGCACCTGCCCTGCCGCCTGCTGCTGGCCGGGGACGCGCGCGAGTCGAACACGGTGGAGGCGCTCACCTTCGGCGGGGCGCGGCGCAATGTCTGGCAAATTCTGGACCTGTTCTTATGGTCGCCGGAAAACCAGAGCTACGGCCTCGCGGACAGCCTGACGGCGCTCGACTACATGAATGCCTATGCGGACGCCATCCACGCCGGAACGCCGCTTGACACGGCCACGACGCGGGCCACCGTGACCGGCGTCGAACTGAAGGCGGGCGTATTCCCCTATCCGACCGGCAGCGGCATGCGCTACGCCGGCGTCTGCTGTCATGTGACGGTGGTGGAAATCGCATGACGGTCATCCTGCTGCGCGACGCAGCCATCACGCTGGAAGACGCAGACGGCGTTCCGGTCGACCTGCGCGCCGGGCTGATCGGCGGGCGGCTCGACGTGGGCGGGCAGGCCGGCGAATACTTCACGCTTGAGTCGCCGTGGGCGAAATACGCCGCCGGTGGCCGGCGCGCCCGCCTGACGCTCGACATTCTGGCCGAAACCGGCGCGGGCAGCGCGCACGGCCTTCTGCGCGAGTGGCTGCTCTCAGGAGGCGCGCGCGTCATCACCATCACGCAGTCCATCGGGACGGAAACGCTGACCTGTTCGGGCGCTTTCAGGCTGGTGGCGCTGCGCTCGCTCGCCCGCGCTCACTTCGCCGGCGGCGAACCGGGTCGGGTGACGGCCTACCTTGTGCTGGATGGGGTGTTGAACCTCACCCCCTGACCCCCTCTCCAAAATCTGTCGATTTTAGAGAGGGGGAACCAACCTGTAAGCGTGTTGTGTCTGGCTCCCCTTCTCTACGGCGCGTTTTTCGCCGTGGAGAAGGGGCCGGGGGATGAGGTTCCGTGCCGCCTTCGACCGGAAATCACGAGCTAATGGAGTATCTCGATGCTGGAGGTAAAACGCGGCGTTTCTTGCACTCGCCCTACGGCGCTCGATGGCATTCTGGCCGAAATGCTGGCGACGGGCTGCGGCTTCAGCGTGCATAAGGCCGGCGTCGATCAGCCGTTGGCCGGCGGCGGGCCGGAGCCGGTGCGCTGGTCGGGTAAGTGGTTCGACCGCAGCCGTAATTTCGATCTGGCCGGCGGGCGCTTCATCTGCCGCAGCCGCGGGCGCTATCTCTTTCAGGCGCGCGCCCGCTTTACCGGCGAACCGGGCATGTTGCTGCTGTATCGCAACGGCGTCGAAGCCTGTGACGCGCTGGAGGGCGTGGCGGATAACGGCGCTGTGCTGCTGGTCGCGGGGCTGCTGCTCCATCCCGGCGATGCCGTTGCGCTCTACGCGGCGGGGAACGGCGCGCTTTCCGGCCATCCGCGCGACACGTGGTTCGCGGGGCGACGCCTGCTGTGACGTCGGACGCCGTTGCCTATCGCCTGCGCGTCGATCTCCGCCGCGACGAAACCTACGCGCCCGACGACCCCGATGCCGACCTGACGCCGTATGTGGTCGCGCTGCGCTGGAACGTGGGCATGGCGTCCAGCTTCGATGACGTGGCCGCGCCGGCGGAACTGAACGTGACGCTGGCGAATGGCGGCGACTTCGACCCCGAACGCCCGGACGCGCGCTACTTCGGCAGGCTGCATCCCGGCGCGCTGGTCAGGCTGGAAGCGGAATGGCAGGGCAATGTGAAGCCGTTGTTCATCGGGCGGCTGAAGCGGCTGGCCGTCGCGCCGGAAGCCTGTGGCGCGCGTTTCGCAACGCTGCTGGCGCAGGACATTCTGCTGGAACTGCTCGACGCCGAATACACGCCGCCGCTCATGCTGGACGCCCGCGTCGATCAGGCGTTGCTGCCGCTGTTCGAGCAGCCGCTCGTGCCGTGGCCCTACGCAGCGCGTTACTGGCTGCTCGGCGTGACAGGCAGCGCCGAGCTTGGAACGACGACCCGGCTGTACCGCAACGACATCACGGCCTTCGAGCAGGCGCGAACAACGCTGGCCTATGCGGGCGATCACCTCGACCGGGGCGCGGGCGTCTCGGCGCAGGGCGCGATCCGCGACTTCGTCGCCGCCGAAGCGGGCGGGCGTTTCTTCTGGGACGCGCCGGAGGGCCGTTTTGCCTTCCACAGCCGGGCGCATGACGTGCTGGACGAGACAATCAGCGGCGAGTTCGACGGCAGCGAATTCATTGCCGGGGAAACGGTCTACGCCGTGGCCGACACGCTGGTGAACGCGCTGACGGTCAACTACACGCCGCGGCAGGTTGGCGCGGACGGTAGCGTGTTGTGGTCGCATCCGGGCTTGCCGCTGCGCCTCGCGCCGGGAGCCGGAAAGACGCTGCTGGTGCGCTATCACGACCCGGACAACCCGGCGGCTTCGGTCGCGGCGCTGAACGTCATCCCGCCGGTTCGCGGGCTGGACGTGACGGCGACCGAAACCGCAAGCGGCGCGATCAACCGCGACGACGCCGTGCGGGTTTACGCCCGAACGTTCGCCGACCGGGCCGAGATCACGGTGGCCAACGACGACCCGATTAACGACATCTATGTGCAAACGCTGCGCCTACGCGGCACGCCGCTCATCGCGCTGCCCGCCGGGCAGGCCCGCGCCACCGACGCCGCCAGCATCGCCACCCATGAGCGCCACGAGCCACAACCGCTGTTCCTGCGCGCCGTCGACGACGCGGAGTTCGCGGGGCAGATCGCCCGGTTCACGGTCAACCGTTTCAAAGACCCGGTCGCGCGGTTCGCCCGCGTCAGCTTCATGGCGAACGAAAGCGAAACCCTGCTGGCCCACGCGCTGGAGCGGCGCACCGGCGACAAAATCCGCATCGCCAACGCGCGGCTGGCGCACGACGCTGATTACGTCATCGTCGGGCAGCGGCATACCGTTCGCGCGGGCGGCGACGCGCCCCATCATGTGACGTGGGTGCTGGCCCCGCTCAGCCGCACGACCTACTGGCGGGTAAGCGATGGGACGCAATGGGCCGGTTACAGCCGCCTCGACGTCAGCGCCCGCCTGA
>QGUR01000028.1 GCA_003242205.1 Chloroflexota bacterium
ATGCGCTTTCCGGCGACTCGCACGTGGCGGGCTATTACACCGACGATCCGAATGAGCCACCGGGATGGTGGGATGACGCGGTTGGGCCGGGCAAGATGTACGACACCAACCGTTACTTCGTCATCTGTTCAAATGTCATCGGTGGCTGTCAGGGCAGTACAGGGCCATCGTCGCTCGCGCCGGACGGCAAGCCCTATGGCATGCGCTTCCCATTCGTGACGATTGCCGACATGGTGAAGGCGCAGGTCCATTTGATCGATTACTTGGGTATTGAGCAACTGTTCGCAGTTGCGGGCGGCAGCATGGGCGCGATGCAGGCGCTGCAATGGGCCGTCGATTATCCCGACCGGGTTCGCGCGGTGCTTTTTATTGCCAGCACGCCGCGCTCGTCGACACAGGCCATTGCCTTTAACGAGATCGGACGTCAGGCGATTTATGCCGATCCCAACTGGAACGGCGGTGATTATTACGGCAAGACCCCGCCGAACGCCGGTCTGGCGATTGCGCGCATGGTGGGCCATATCACCTACATGAGCGAGCTATCGCTGGAGCGCAAATTCGGACGCCGGACGCACCAGCCGCAAGGGCTGGCTTATGACTTCGTCACCGATTTCGAAGTCGAAAGCTATCTGCATTATCAGGGTGAGAAGTTCACGCGCCGTTTCGACGCCAACAGTTATCTCTACATCACGAAAGCGCTCGATTACTTCGACATCGCCAGCGGCTACGGTTCGATGGAAAACGCGCTGCGGCGGATCCAGTGTCCGGTGCAGGTTGTGACTTTTTCCAGCGACTGGCTCTACCCTGCCGATCAGGGATACGCGCTGGTCAGGGCGCTGGAAGAAATCGGACGCGAAGTCGAGTATCACCATGTCGATGCCTATTTCGGGCACGACTCGTTTCTCGTCGAAGTGGAAACGATGACGCAGCTTGTCGGCAGCTTTCTAGACAAGCAATGGCAGCGACTGGTCGCCGCGCGGCGGGAAGCCGCATCGCAGGCCAGTGAGGATCGTTCCTGAGGCGGTCGCGCGTCGCGATCGCAGATTGTCGCAAGAGGAGATTGCAGACCGATGCCAAGTATCAAGATTCCGACGCCGCTTCGCCCCTACACGGGAAATCAGGCGGAGGTTGAAGTAAACGGGAGCAACGTGGGTGAGGCGCTCAACGACCTCGTCAGCCGCTATCCCGACATAAAGCAACACCTGTACAACGGTGACCAACTTCGGAACTTTGTGAACATCTTTCTGGGCGAGGACGACATCCGCTTTCTCGACGGGCTGGACACGGCGCTTGAGGAAAACGACAGCCTCCGCATCATTCCCAGCATCGCCGGTGGCGTAGGGCGCTAAACCCGGCCCGAACACGTTCGCCCACTTCCACGCCGAGACGAAGGACATACCATGAGCAGCGTAATACAACGCAGCGTTGACCATACGGGCTTAAAAACCGGGCAAGCGCTCACCATCGTCCTGTTGATTGCGGCCTTCATCCTTTACAGTCCGGCGCTGGTCGCGCTGGTTGCGCTGGCCCAACTGTTGGGCGCGCTCGATCTGCCCTTCGCGCCTTACCGCCTGATCTACCAGCGCATTGTCAGGCCCAGCGGGTTGGTTAAGCCCCGGATCATTCCCGATAACCCGGAGCCGCACCGGTTTGCCATGCTGATCGGCGGAATCTTCAACACGGTCGCTACGGTCGCGCTGCTGGCAGAAGCTCCCGCTCTGGCTTGGACGTTGGTAGCCATCGTCGTCGTGCTGGCAAATCTGAATTTCTGGCTCAACTTCTGCGCCGGCTGCTGGATGTACTACCAGCTTAACCGGCTGGGCGTTCCGGGCTTCAGCGCCCGGCCCATCAGCCAGCAGGGTTAAAGCGTGTGATGTGCTTTTTCCCGGCGTTCCGCGCAATGGACAGGAACCCGGGAATGAAGGACAAGGCGAAAAGTTTGTAACCGCCTTCAGGCATCGGGAGATACCGTGATCGAGCGTTTCGTGTTCGTCGTCATCATCGCAGCAGCAAGCGTCCTTGCCTATCGTCTGCTGTCACGCCGCCAGCTCCGCCGGGCGATGGTCGCCGCGCCTACCGATAGCGTGCTGCGCGATTTTCGCCCCGGCGTTCCGGCGATTGTCTACTTCACCACGCCCTACTGCGGGCCATGCGAAACGCAGCAGACGCCCGCGCTGCGGCGGCTCGAAGCCGAATTGGGCGACCGGGTGCAGATATTCCGGGTCGACGCGACACAAGACGCCGAGGCCGCCGAACGCTGGGGCGTGTTTTCGGTGCCCACCACCTTCGTGCTGGACGGCGATGGGCAGCCCCGGCAGGTTAACCACGGCGTCGCCGACGCCAGCAAGCTCCGCAGCCAGCTAGAGGCGTTCGCGGCGCATCGTTCGTAGTCTTGAGCAAAATGACGGGAACCCTATGCAACCGATTGTCGATCGTCTAGAAGACCTGACACATGAAGAAATTCGCCGCTACAGCCGCCACCTGATCATGCCTGAGATCGGCATGGAAGGCCAGCGGAGGCTGAAGGCGTCCAGCGTGTTGCTGGTCGGCACGGGGGGACTTGGCAGCCCGCTCGCGCTGTATCTGGCCGCGGCGGGCGTGGGGCGCATCGGTCTGGTGGACTACGATGTGGTGGACGACACTAACCTGCACCGCCAGATTATCCACGGACACAGCAGCATTGGCATGCTGAAGGTGGAAAGCGCCCGCCGGCGCATGCTCGACATCAACCCCGATATTCAGGTCGATGTTTATAACGAGCCACTGACGTCGGACAACGCGCTGCGAATCCTTGAACCCTACGACGTCATCATCGACGGCACAGACAATTTCCCGACGCGCTATCTGGTCAATGACGCCTGCGTCCGGCTTGGCAAGCCGAATGTCTACGGGAGCATTCTGCGGTTTGAAGGGCAATTGAGCGTCTTCTATGCCAAGGAAGGCCCCTGCTATCGCTGCATGTTCCCGGAGCCGCCGCCGCCGGGCCTCGTGCCAAGCTGCGCCGAAGCGGGTGTGCTGGGCGTGCTGCCGGGCACGATTGGCACCATGCAGGCCACCGAAGGCATCAAGCTGATCACCGGCATCGGCGAGCCGATGATCGGGCGTATGCTGCTCTATGACGCGCTCGAAATGAGCTTCACCACCATCCGGATTCGCAAGAACCCGAACTGCCCGGTGTGCAGCATTCCCGCTGAGGAAGTCGAACTGATCGACTACGAGCAATTCTGCGGCGTCCCGGCGCACGACCGCGTTGAGACGCGCTATCCGGACGACTTGCCGATCCCGACGATTAGCGTCGAACAGTTGAAGCAGCGTATGGACGCGGGCGAAGACCTGTTCGTGCTCGACGTTCGCAACCCGGAAGAATGGGAAATCGCCGTCCTGCCCAACACGGTCAAGATTCCCAAGAGCCAGATCGACATGGCGGCCTTTCAGGTTGCCAGCGGCGCGCAGGCGCGCGAGCAGACCATCCTCGCGCAAATCCCGACCGACCGCGAGGTTATCGTCCATTGCCGTTCGGGTGTGCGCAGCGAGAACGTCATCGAAACGTTGCGCGAGCTGGGTTATGACCCGACAAGACTCATCAATCTGGAGGGCGGCATCCTCGACTGGGCGCGCCGTATCGACCGGACGATGCCGGTGTATTGAGCTTACCCCGCCCTCTCCAAAGTCCGCCGGCTTCGGCTAACTCGGATAAGGAGAGGCGAGCAATCCGGATCATCTTGCTCCCTTCTCCAAATCCAAATTGCGGGATTTGGAGAAGGGAGCGAGGGATGAGATTCCCCGGACTCCGCTTTCGCTTGCCCCAGAAATATGGTACGTTGGAACCGGCGCGCTGTCTCGCAGCACGCCGGTTTGCATATCTCCACAGGAAATTGCCACTGGCAGCATCATTGCACAGAAACGACCGATCATGGTTCTGGCGGCGCAGAGGTCGAAAATGTGCGTTTTCCTCACCGGCGCGCCTTGTTCCGCGCCGGATCAGAAATGCAGTTGGCAGACCCGGCAAGAGAGCCGAAGCGACCAACCACGCACAACGGAGAGACAACGATGGCTGACGTAGTAACAAGCGCGAAATCTGTTCTGGAGCGGTTCCGGTTGGATGGCCGGGTTGCGCTGGTAACCGGCGGCGCTCAAGGCATTGGCCGCGCCTTTGCCCATGCTCTGGGGGAAGCCGGCGCAGCAGTGGCGGTCGCGGATATTAATCTCGAAGGCGCAAAGCGTGTCGAAAGCGAGCTTCAAGCCAAAGGGGTAGATGCCATCGCCATTCACGCCGATGTGACGCAGCCAAACCAGGTACAGGCGATGGTAGACGCCGTGATGGAGCGCTGGGGCAAGCTGACCATCGGCGTGAACAACGCCGGGCGCGGCCAGTGGGTAGACGCCGAGGCAATGAGCGTCGAGGACTGGGATCGCATGATGGATCTGAACCTCAAGGCCGTGTTTCTGTGCGCGCAGGCCGAAGCGCGGGTCATGCTGCCAGCCGGCTATGGCAAGATCATCAACACGGCGTCGATGTCCGCCAGCATTGCGAACACACCGCAGAATCAGGCCCATTACAACGCGTCGAAAGCCGGCGTGCTGCACCTGAGCCGCAGTCTGGCGGCGGAATGGGCATCGCGCGGCGTGCGCGTCAATACCATCAGTCCCGGCTACATGCGAACGCAACTGGTCGAAGACCTGCTGAATACGCCTATCGGTCAGGAAATGGAGCCGAAGTGGCTGGAACGCATTCCGCTGGGGCGCATGGGACAAGTGACAGACCTGCAGGGGGCAGTCGTCTATCTGGCGTCCGAAGCCTCGGACTATATGACAGGCCACGACATGATTATCGACGGCGGTTACTGCGTCTGGTAAAGCGTGAAACAGGCATTACCAAAGTCCCAAAATATCGTACAATATTGCGTGTGCACAATCACATATTGAGAAGAGGCCATGCCTGTATTGCTACTCGCGCAGGGGGATAGTCAGGCGAAGGATTTGTTACGCAGCGCCATCGAATCCCGCTACGGTTTCAAACCACCCGCCCTGCAAGCGCTGCAACTGGAACTCAAAGGCAAAATGCTGGCCCGGATTGGCCCGGTCAGCAGTTGGCTCCCGATCACCGTCACCGCACAGTTCAAACTGCCACTGGCATTTCGCTGGGAATACACCGTGCGCCTGAGCGGCATGCCCGTCCGGCGCGGCCGGCAGGCTTATGACGGCCTGGTGCTGCGCTATGACGAAGGCGGCGAGCCGGTAGTCGAAACCGACGCGCGTATCATCCACTCGGTGCAGAAACGACTCTGGGCGGCGATGGCAGCGCTGCTGACGCCGCTGACGGTAGGGTTCGTCACCCTACATTCCCCCGACGACCGCATCCTCGAAGCGACGAATCACGAAACGGATGACACTGTGCAATTGACGCTGGGCGACGACAGCATGCTGCATGCCGTGCAGACACTGGCGTACAACCCGCAGGCAGACGAGGACCAGTGGTTCAAGATCGAACTGGCCAACCGGCACATGACGTTTGACGACTTTATCCTGCCGGCTTCAGTTACCGTTTCATGGGATGACGAGCCATATCTAGAGCTTGAGCCGGTCGGCGTCGAAGTCAATTGCCATCTGCCGGACACATTGTTCACGCTGGAAGAGGATTAGTCGGGGCATTCAACCTTTCAGATGGCGTCTGGTGAATCGGCGGAGCAAGTTTGCCTCCGCCGGTTTTTATTTCGCAATAACGCCATCGCTATAGTTCGGTTCGCCGGAGCACGAACCAGATCGCCGGAATGCCGATAACAGCAAACGGCGCAAGAAACAGGCGGGTTTCCGCCCAAACGCCAAACCATAACATAAACACCAGCCAGGCAGGAACCATGACAATTGCCCAATGGCGTAAGAGTACCGGCAACAATCGCCAGCCGAAAATCACAATCGCCGGAATGATTGACACAGTCGCCAGTAGATTCAGCGCCGTCTCCAATCCCCGGCTCAGGTTATAGGCGATCATCTCCAAGCCAGGTTCATGTCCATACGCGCCAAATTCCGCCCGTGGACCAAAAGTGATCCGTATACCGCCATAGGTAAGGCTCCATAGCATCAGTGATAGCAAAGCCACAGGCAAACGTTCGCGTTGTTTCCAGGTTGTTATGATATGCAATAGGGGAATGAAGATGGACGTCTCACGGGAAGCAGCGGCAAAAAGCGCAACCACTGGAACAAGCCGATCCCGCTCCGTCAGGATAGCCCAACCAGCAACGGCGTACCACAAAAGATCGGCATAGGTATCGAACGCCAGATCCGAGTCTGTGAGTGCGTTTGACATGCCATAAAGCAAAAGAGCGATGCCTACCGCAACGCCTGCCCAATTGATGTTCCAAGCACGCCAATAAGCGATAAAGGCGGCGAAAATCGCAGCATTTTGCAGCATTCGCAATAACACAAAGCCAAATGCGTAATGCACGCCTGTAGCGTTGGTGACAATAGCAGCAATACCTGCCACGTAGTAAGCCAGCGGGCGATACTGGTACGGCGACAGCGCAACCCCATCGAGGATGTACTGCACTTTCTCTTGCTGTTCGTTGAGGATCCACACGCTGCCCAAATACTGCACCTGCCATAGCGCGGTCAGAATACCAAGCGCCAGACAAGTGAGCGTGAACAAGCCATAGCATTGGCTGCTGCGTATTTGCGCCGCGAGCTTCGCGCGGGTTGATATCGAAGACATCATGACATTCGCATGACAGGTAAAGCGCTGACAAGCCATTCCTGACCAGCATAAGGGATTTTAAGAGAATGCAAGAAAAAAGGATGCCTTTTCAGCATCCTTCTCGCCTGCGGTTTTCTCTGTTGTCTACAGTGCGATAGAAGTCACGCGTAGCGTTCGGGCATCGGCTCTTCGCGCACATCGTAAATCTGGAAGCCGCGCTTGAGATAGTTGCTCAGCGCGTGCGGGCTGTCCAGATTGCATGTGTGCAGCCAAATGCGTTCCGCGCCATCATCCCAGGCGCGGGCGATCGCACAGCTCAGCAGATGTTTGCCCAGCCCTTGGCCAATATACTGCGGGCGCAAGCCAAAGTACGCAATCTCAGTTTCGCGTCCCCGGGCTGAAAGCTCGGCATACCCGGCGGGCACGCCGTTAACATACAGGACATGAACACTGGTGCAAGGGTTGGCGAGTATCGTGCGTAGCTCCCGGTCGGACATCAGGCGCCGGTCACGCCAGCACCACTGTTCGCCGACGCTGTTATAAAGAAAGCGGTAAAAACCGACGTCAATCGCCTTCATTTGGGAAAGCATGAGCGTGCGTCCCGGCGTTGTACGGGCGAATGCCGGGCGAAACTGCGACGGATCTGTCATGTGCAGATAAGTCGTGATCAGGTTGAGTTCCGTAGCCCGCAGCGCCATGCGTGTTACCTTCCGTACATACAAACACACGTTATAATCTGCTTTCATTGTCCAAAATTCACATTTCGCAGGGCACGGTCGATTCGGACGAAACCCGGCCGAACCTTTTGTTCAAAAGTGACAACAGAACCTGCGAAATGAACATCACGAGGTTCAATCATGGATTTCGCATTAAACGAGGAGCAGCTTCAGGCTCAGAAGATGGTGCGGGACTACGTCGCCAAAGAGGTGATCCCGACCATCGGTGAATGGGACCGTAAGCAGGAGATGAATCCGGCAGTGCTGCCCCGAATGGCAGAGCTTGGCATCCTGGGCATCTGCATTCCGGTGCGTTACGGAGGCCAGGGCTTCGACTACATCACGCTCGGCTTGGTCTGCGAAGAACTGGAACGCGGTGACACGACTCTGCGCGTCATCATGTCCGTTCACATGGGGCTGAACAGCCTGTCGCTGCTCCAGTGGGGCACGGAAGAGCAGAAACAGCGCTTCCTCGTTCCGCAGGCGCGTGGCGAGCAATACGGCGCGTTCGGCCTGACGGAACCCGGCGCAGGCAGCGACGTGGCGGCTCTGGCATCGACGGCGCGCCGCGTCGGCGACAAGTACATCCTCAACGGCGAGAAGATGTGGATCAGTCTGGCGACCAAAGCGCATAACTTCCTTGTCGTCGCCAAGACCGACCCCGACAAAGGCGCACGCGGCATGACGGCCTTCATCGTCACGCGGGACATGCCGGGCGTGACGACCGGCGACCTACACGGCAAGCTCGGTGTGCGCGCCGGGTCCACCGGCTGGATCGCCATGCAGGATGTCGAAGTGCCAGTTGAGAACCGCCTCGGCGAAGAAGGCGAAGGCTTCAAGATCGCGATGTCGGCGCTCGATAATGGCCGCTATACGGTGGCAGCAGGCGCAACCGGCCTGATTCGCGCCTGCCTCGAAGACAGCCTGAAGTACGCACACGACCGCAAGACGTTTGGCAAACCGATTGCCGAGCACCAGTTGATCAAGCAGAAAATCGCCTACATGCAGCAGTGGTACGACGCAGCCCGCCTGCTTTATCTCCGCGCCGGCTGGCTAAAGAACCAGGGCCAGCGCAACACGCGTGAAACCAGCATGGCGAAGTGGTATGCGACCGACGCCAGCGTGAAAGCCGCGCTGGAGGCCGTGCAGATTCATGGCGCGTATGGCTTCAGCGACGAATATCCGGTAGAGCGCTATCTGCGTAACAGCAAGGGCGCGGTCATCTACGAAGGTACGAGCGAGATTCACCAGTTGATGCAGGCTGACTACGCGCTCGGTTACCGTGAGGATCGTCCGCTACGCTGCGAACTTCCGGCCTACGACCCGGAGTTATGGCAATCCGAGGCTGAAGCGATCGGGAACTAGAACCTCATCCCCGCCTCCTTCTCGACGGCAAAAACGCGCCGTTGAGAAGGAGGTGGAGCCTTGAAATCACCGCCTTGTCGAAAGGATGCCGGGTGAAGCGTGAACTCTTGGCATCCCGCCACTGCTAAGGACCTTGAATGCGGATTGTTTTCTTCGGCGATAGCCTGACGTGGGGCAAATACGGCGGTAACTACGTCGAAACGATTCGCAGGCTGCGCCCCGAACACGAGTACATCAACGCCGGGCGTGGCGGAGATACCGTCGTCAACCTGTTGGAACGGCTGGACGAAGACGTGCTGGCGCACGAGCCTGACGGCGTGTTCGTGCTCATCGGCGGCAACGACGCCATTTCCTACAGCCAGCCCTTGACCCGCTCCTACTACCGCAGGCGCGGCGGCGCCCCGCCCGACGGCGCAATGACGCTTGACCTGTTCGCGCAGTCCTACCGCGAACTTCTGACCCGGCTTCAACTCGCGCATGTGCTCACGTGGGTTGGCCTGCCGCCAACCGAATACAATCACGAAACCGTCGCCGCGCAAAAGCTCTTCAACGAGCAGGCGCGCAGCATCGCCGAATCCATGCGCGTGCCCGTGCTCGACCTGATGGACGTATTTCCGCCAGATAATGTGAAGGACCGCCCTCCGTTGTCGCTTGAGACTATTCGCCTGATCGGGCAGCGTTCGAGCGAAGGCTTCAGCGACTACGAGAGTGACCGGCAGCGCGGTGGCTACACTTTCACCTTCGACGGCATGCACCTGACGCCCGAAGCCGCCGACAAACTGGCGGAAATTCTGGTCGAATTTATGGAGCTATAAGCGACAACCTGCAACTTTTGAGCGTGGCTCGCGTATTGGTTTTCATAGACAGACGAGTCACCAAAAGGAGCGCACAATGAGCCTTGGACGCGCGTTGCTCTGCATCATCTTCCCGCCGCTTGCCGTGCTGGATCGCGGATGTGGCACGATCCTCATCGTTATAGCGCTGACGGCAGCCGGGTGGGTGCCGGGCGCAGTCGCTGCGCTGTTCCTGAATTATCAGGCCAACCGTCGCTACTAAAACCGGCGCGCGAGCAACTACATACAGCATAAAACGAGCGGGCCGTTTGGCCCGCTTTGCTTTTCCGCTCATTGACCGGAAGGATAAGCGCGGCCCGCAGAACGCCGGCTTAGCCGAGCGCAGTCAGCCACAGGATGCCAACCAGAATCGTGAGGATCGTAATCGGCGCACCGGCGCGCAGATAAGCTGTGAAGCTGAGCCGGACTCCGCGCTCGGCGGCGACCTCCGCCACAATCAGATTCGCTGCCGAGCCGAGCAATGTCAGGTTGCCCGCCAGAGTCGATGCCATTGCGAGGGTAAGCCATGCCTGATCGGGGTTTGGCAGCGACGGTATTTCCGGACGCAGCAGTAACACCGCCGGAACGTTCGACACGATGTTACTGAGGCCCGCCGTGACCAGACTCAATGGCGCGACACCGCCGTGCAGTACAGGCGCGGCAGCGGCGAACAACTGCTCGCTGACGCCAGAAAATTCAATCGCGCCCGTGACGACAAACAAGCCCGCGAAGAACGCCAGCAGATCCCAGTCGATATCAAGGAGTTTGCCGGGGCGCAGCCGCGAGACCAGTAGCGCGCCCGCCGCTATCGCCGCCGCCGAGGCAACGGGGACTCCGGCGATAAAAGCCACCATCAGCAGCAGCACAACCAACGTCGTACGGCGCAACAGAGGCCGGTAAACACGTGGTTCCGGCAGCGCCCTTACAGACTCCAGACGGCCACGAAACTCCGCTGGATAAACCGCCATGATCACCAGCCAGCAAATCAGCAGGCCCACCACCGCGACCGGCCCAAGCGCCCCCAGAAATGCTAAATAGGGGATGCCGCTGAACTGTCCGATGATGAGGTTCTGCGGGTTGCCGGTAATCGTCGCAACCGAACCGACATTCGCCGCAGTCGCAAGGCCAACCAGATACGGAATGGGATCACGCCGCAAGCGCAGGCACAACTCGACCACCAGCGGCGTGAACAGCAGGCACACGGGATCGTTCAGGAACAGCGCTGAAAGCACGCCAGACGAAAGGACTACAAGCCCAAGCAACGCACGCGGCGTTTTCGCCAGGCGCAGCAGCCGGTTGCCCACAAGCTGAAAGATGCCAGCCAGCCGCAGGTTGGTGTTAATCACCATCATCGCGGCGAGCAGGAGCAGCGTTCCCAGATCAATCGACGCGAATGCCTGCTCTTGACTGACAGCGCCGAACGCGACCAGCGCCGCCGCCCCAACAAGCCCAACCGCCCCCCGGTTCATACGCAGACCGGGCACCCGCCCAACCGCCACGCCAGCATACGTCGCCAGCACGGTCGAAACAGTCAACCACTGCAGTGAGCCCATATAGGAGTTGTGAACGCCGTTGAAAATGCACCTAACGAGGCCAAAGTGAAGATCGCCGGAAGTATACGACCGGCGCTGGCGCTTTTCCAGAGGATTCGTACAGCAAAAGGCCCGACACGTTGAAGATCATGCCGGGCCTCTAGCGTCTTTCGGCGCTATTCCACGCCGGTCAGTCGCGCCAGACGGTCGACATAGTCGCTCAGTACGGCAAACGTCTGCTCGACTGCCTCCGGCGACTCCATATCGACGCCCGCCAGTTTCAGCGCATCAATCGGGTAGAGCGAGCCGCCCGCGCTCAGGAACTGGAGGTAGCGCTCCGCCGCGCCCGGTTCGCCGCGCAAAATCGGCGCTGCCAGCGCGTGAGCAGCCGAAATGCCGGTCGCATATTGGTAGACGTAATACGCGGTATAAAGATGGCTGAACTGCGCCCATGTAATGCCCACCCGGTCACGGTCCACCACCATCTCGCCGCCATAGCCCTCCTCGAACAGATCGGCCATGTAAGCAGACATCGCATCGGCCGTAAGGCCCTGCCCGCGCTCGACGCGCTCGTGCATTTCCAGTTCGAATCGCGCCAGCGCCGGCATGATGAAGAAGTAACGATGAAAGTTGTTCATCGCCTCTTCAATCACGGCGATCTGGAACTGCGGCTCCTGAAACTGTTCCAGTAGATAAGCGCGCACCATCGCCTGATTGAAATTTGACGCCACCTCGGCCACAAACAGCGAATAATCGGAATAGATCATCGGCTGGTTTCGCCATGTCAGGTACGAATGCATCGAATGGCCGAGTTCGTGGGCCAGCGTGCTCATGCTCGCCAGATCGTTCGCAAAGCTCATCACAATAAACGGGTGCGTGCCGCGCCACCCGAATGAGAACGCGCCCTGACGCTTGCCCCTGTTGGGATAAACGTCGACCCAGCGATCCTGCAGGCAACCCTGCCGCAACGCAGATACATACGCCTCGCCCAGAGGCTGCATCCCCGCGGCAATCCATTCGACTGCCTGCGTATAGGAAACCTCTGGCTGCTGCGTGGCCAGCGGCGCCCAGATGTCATACGGGTGAAGGTCCGAAAGGCCAAGCGCCTGCCGTCGCACGCGCCAGTAGCGATGCCAGGTCGGCAGGTGTTTGCGATACGTGTCAAGAAGATTGTGGAACACGGCGGGCGGGATATTGTTCTCAAACAGTGCCGCTTCCAGCGATGAACGGTAACGGCGCGCGCGGGCGTAGAACACATCCCGTTTAATCGACGCGGTCAAATTACTGGCCAGCGTGTTCTTAAACGCCAGATAGCCGTCGGCATAGCTTTCCCACGCAGTGCGCCGCACTTCACGATCGGCATGATGGAGCAGATGCGTGATCGTGCTCTGCGCGACCGGATAAGCCTGCCCGTCCGCACCCACCGCGCGCTTGAAAACGATGTCAGCGTCCGTCAGCAAATCCGCCGTCTGTTCGATTGTGGCGAACGGGTCCCGCGCCATACCGAGGATTTCTTCGACCTCTGCCGACCGCACATGTGCCTGCTGGCGAAACAGATTGTCAAAGTAATGCTCGTAAAGGCGCAGGCGAACGTCCTCCTTCTGCCACTGGCGCAGGCGATCCCGGCCTAACGCCAGAATCTCAGGCTCGGCAAAGGCGGTTGCGGCCACGAAATTGCTCATCAGCGTCGAAGCCTGGCCGGCCATTGCCGTCGCTTCCTGATCCGTGGTATCGACAGACTGCGACATAATCGCATAGACGAAAACATGCCCGACGCGCTCGGCGAGCGTCGCCACCCGGTCGAACCAGTCCGCCAGTCTGGCGGCGCTGTCCAGCTTGCCCTGAAACGCGGATAGTTCCTGTAGCTCGTCGCTCAGCCGGCCAAGTTCTGCCGACCACGCTTCCGGCGATTCGAAGACGCTGGTCGCATTCCACGTAAACTCAGGCGCGATTTCGGTCCGAGCCGGTAACATCGTCATTGGCAGGTCTCCTTCTGCACACCCCTGAATTGGACGCCGCGCGCCCGCCCTACAACGGCGGTAGTGTAGCGGAAATCGAAATATACCGCTAAGCCGTGTCACTCAGGTTTCCGGCATTCGTCAGGGTTCGTGCACCGCGTTACAATCGCCTGCATTCAACGTCGCTTATGAGACCTTACATGGAGGGTTTACCTTGCACATCGTTGTCTTTACACGCAGCACGCCAGACACGGCTGCCAAAGTCGAGGTGGACGCTGGCGGCGCTGTGACGTGGGGAGACGCCGCGACAGTCGTCAACCCATGGGATGAGTATGCTCTGGAGGAAGCCATCGTTCAGGCGAAGAACGCAGGCGGCAAGACAACCGTCATCGCAGTCGGGCCTGAAATGCATAACGATGCCCTGAAGCATGGCCTCGCCATGGGCATGGATAGCGCTATGCGCGTCTGGGAAGACGGTCTGACCGAAACCGACAGCTTGACTTACGCGACCATCGCCGCTGCCGCCGTTCAAAAGCTGGGCGACGTCAGCCTCGTGATTTTCGGGCGCGAGAGTGTGGACGTCGGCACCGATCAGCACGTCTACCAGACGGCGCGCAAACTCGGCTGGCCAATGCTCAGCTTCGTTTCGAAAATCCGCGCGGTTGATCACGCCGCCGGAACCATCACAGTGGAACGGCTGCTGGAGGAAGGCAAAGAGGTCGTCACCAGCAGGCTGCCTGCGGTCATCAGCGTCGTCAAGGACATCAACGAGCCGCGCTATCCGTCGTTCATCGGCATCCGCAAGGCATCGAAGGCAGAAATCCCGGTGCTTACCTCCGCAGACCTCGGCGTGACGCTGCCAGCGGCGACAACGCGCGTCGTTGCCTATCGCAACCTGCCAGCGCGAGAGACACAGGTCGAAATGATCACCGGCACGCCGGAAGAGCAGGCGCGGATTCTGGTGGATCGCCTGCAGGAGGAGAACGTACTATGAGCGCGGTTTACGTGTGGATAGAGACATTTCAGGGACGGGCGCAACCCGGAAGCTGGGAAGCGCTCGGTGCAGCCAGCAAGCTCGGCCTGCCGGTCGTCGCGCTCGTGTTCGGGAAAGATGCCTCTGCCATCGCGCAGGAAGCCGCCCGCTATGGCGCGGAACGCTGTCTGGTGTCCGAGGACGCGACGCTTGAGAGCTACCGGCTGGAGCCATACGCCGCGCTGCTTTCGAAGCTGGTGCAGGACAACCGCCCCCGGCTGGTGCTTGCCAGCGCGACCTTGCGCGGGCGCGAACTGCTGGCGGCGTCGGCAGCGGATACAAACTGCGCGCTGCTGTCCGATGTGATGACGTTTGAAGTGAACGACGGGACAGTCACGGCGACGCGCGCTGCCTACGCAGGCAAAGTGTTGAGCGACGTCGAAGCGACCGGCGAGACGGTGTTTCTGACGCTGCGCGGGCGCGCCTTCAAAGCCCAGGCTGCGAACGAAGCCGCCAGCGCTCAGATCGAAACGGTCGAGCCGGTGCTGGCTGAAGCCAAGATCGCGACGAAAATCGAAGGCTTTGAAGCGGAGGCGGGCGGCGTCAATCTGTCCGACGCCGCGATCATTGTGTCCGGCGGGCGCGGCATGGCGAACAATCCGAAACCCGCGCCGCCAGATGCAGCCGACGCCGCCGTCTGGAAAGCGCAGGATGGCTTCAAAAATACGCTCCAGCCCCTTGCCGATGTGCTCGGCGGAGCAGTCGGCGCAAGCCGCGCGGCGGTGGATGCCGGTTACATCTCTTACGCGCATCAGGTCGGGCAAACAGGCAAGACCGTCAGCCCTGAGTTGTATATCGCCTGCGGCATTTCCGGCGCGATCCAGCATCAGGCGGGCATGCGCTCCAGCCGCATCATCGTCGCCATCAACAAAGACGCCGACGCGCCGATCTTCAAGATAGCGCGTTACGGGCTGGTAGGCGACCTGTACGAGATCGTACCCGCGCTCACCGCCGAACTGAAGCGGCGGTTAGGCAAATAGCTCAACGTCCGAATCGCAACTCCGCCCCTCTCCACAAAATGTGGAGAGGGGCGTTGAATGCCGGGTCGAGGCTGATTGCGCGCAACAACCAGTCCCCGCAAATGACGGAAGCCGTTGTGAGTTGCTACCCGCGCTTTGCTTCCAACTGCCGGGTGATGATGTCGCGCACAAGCTGCGGGTTTCCCTGCCCCTTAAGCGCCTTCATCACGCTGCCCATCAGCGGCCCAAACAGCTTTTCTTCTCCCGCCAGATAGCGCTGCACCAGCGCGTCGTTCTCCGCCAGCGCGCTGGCGACCGCGGCTTCAATCGCGGCGGTGTCTGAAATCTGGGCCAGCCCTTTGGCCTTGACAATGGCTTCGGCATCCTGCCCGGTTTCCCACATCTCGCCCAGCACGGTCAGCGCGGTCGGGCGGTTGATGACGCCGTCATCGAGCAGTTTGGCGAGCTGGCCGAACTGGCGATCGGTCACTTTCGTGCTGGCGATGTTCTCTCGTTCGACGCCATCCCGGTTCAGTAGGCTGAACAGGCTGGTCAGCAACAGGTTGGCGACGGTTTTGGCGCTGGCGCCGGTCGCGACCGCCGCTTCAAAATAATGGGCAACCGCTTGCTCGGCAACCAGTTGCGAGGCATCGTAGCGTGACAGGCCAAATTCGCTCATGAAGCGGTCGCGCTTGGCATCCGGCAGTTCGGGCAGGCGGGCGCGTACCCGCTCGACCCACTCGCGACTCACTTCAACTACCGGCAGATCTGGCTCCGGGAAATAGCGATACTCGTCGGCATCCTCCTTATAGCGCTGCACGACGGTGCGCTGGCGCTGTTCGTCCCAGCCCATCGTCGCCTGCCGCACGCCTTCGCCACTTTCCCAGGCAGCGATCTGCCGGGCGACTTCGTACTCAATCGCCCGGTAGAGGCTGCGAATGCTGTTCAGATTCTTGACTTCGGTGCGCGTGCGGTAACCAGTGTCGTCGCGGTGCATGACGCTGACATTCGCTTCCAGCCGCAGCACGCCCTTTGACATATCGCCGCTGTTGACGCCCAGATACTGAAGAATGGCGCGCAGTTTACGCGCGTAGGCCTCCGCCTCTTCCGCCGTGTTGATGTCTGGCTCGGTCACGATTTCGAGCAGCGGCACGCCGGCGCGGTTGTAGTCCACAAGACTCTCGCCGTCGATATGCACCAGCTTGCCCGTATCCTCTTCCAGATGCGCGCGGCGAATGCGTATCCGCTTGCTCGTCCCGTCCGACAGATCGACATCGATGTAGCCGTTCACGCACAGAGGCCGGTCGTACTGGCTGATCTGGTAGCCCTTCGGCAGGTCGGGATAGAAATAACTCTTACGGGCAAACTGGTTGACCGGCGGGATTTCACAATTGAGCGCCAGACCGACCATCATGGCGTCGTCCAGCGCCTGTTTGTTGATTACGGGCAACGTTCCCGGCAGCCCAAGCGACAGCGGATCGACCGCCGTGTTGGGGGCCGCTTCGACGCTGTCGACAACCGGCGCGCTACTAAACATCTTACTGCGCGTCATCAGTTCGGCATGTACTTCCAGGCCGATGATCGCTTTCCAATCGCTCATGGAAGAAAACCTATCTGGATGCGGGTTCGTGAAAATTCTGTTCTGCGGCGGATTGTACCACAGGCAGCCGGGCGTTCGTCGCGTCAGATATCCGCGTCGCCCTGAAGCAGCAGCATGGCAAGCGGCGCATAACGCGGGTCGCCGCGCAGGATGCGTTCCATCTGATTTCGCAGCACTTCGCTGGCGGCGGTCAGCGCTTCGCCACACAGCGCCAATGCCTGAACCAGATCGCCCTGCAACAAGGCCAGCAAGCCACGGTTGAAGCCGATCATCGGGTCATCAGGCACAATCGCCTGCGCTTCCGCAAAGTCTGCGGCGGCTTCGGCAAATGCGCCGTTGGTCATCAGAGCCCGCGCCCGCTTCAGTAGCAGATTGGCCCGCATATTGGCCGCGAAGGGGCTGTCCGTGTCGAACTGCCGCTCAAGGTCCTCCAGCGCCTGGGTATATGCCGCGATGGCGTCGGCAATCCGGTCGCTCTCGACGGCGATATCGCCGGCCCACACCAACCAGCGCCAGACGCGCGGCAACGACGACAGCAACCGCCACGCGTGCTCATCGTCGTTTCGCAGCAAGTGTAATGACAGGAGACGTTCGATCAGCGATTCATCGTCGGGCCAGCGCTCCCGCGCCCTCACGACGGCGTCCAGCGCTTCGTCCAGACGGCCCAACGACTGGAGAATGAGCGACCGCCTGATGGCATCATCCGGGACGGGCGTCACCATCTGGTCGAGATCGCGGAGTGCGGCCAGCTTGCCCGCTTCATCTCCGGCATGCATCAGCACTGCCAGACGCCAGCGCCGCGCCGCATCGTCGTCGGGGAATTGAGATAGATGCTGGTTTAAGACCCGGAGGGCTTCGTCAAGCTCGCCCGCCTGAACGTGCGCGCTCGCCAGATCAAGTGCGCTGAAGGACATTCTCGCACCCATCGGCCATGGCTGGGTCCGGCGATTCGGCAGGCGCTAGAGGAAGCCAGACGTGGAACGTGCTGCCCTTCCCCAGCTTGCTTTCGACCGTAATCTCGCCGCCGTGCAACTGGACGATCTGTTGCGAGATACTCAAGCCCAGCCCCGTGCCCTCGGTGCGCCGATCAACGCGGAAAAATGGCTGGAAAATATGCGGCAGGTGTTCGCTGGAAATGCCAACGCCGGTATCCTGCACCGAAATGCAGGCGCACAGTTTGCCCTGCGTATTGCGCGCCTGCCGCAGCCGCACGAACACATCACCGCCGGCGGGCGTGTAATTAATCGCATTGATCAGCAGGTTGGTAATCACCTGCACCATGCGCTCAGGATCGGCATATACTTCGACCGGCTCCTGCGGAAGTTCGGGAGTGATGCGAACGTTTTTCTGTTCGGCTTCGGCCCCCTGAATGCGGATAACGTTCAGGACGACTGTCTGCAGCGCAATCATTTCCCGCTGAAGCGATATCACGCCGCGTTCGAAGCGCGAGGTGTCGAGCATATCCTCGACCAGCCGCTTCAAACGGTCCGTCACTTCTTCCAGCGTCTTAATATGGTCGTCCAGACGCTCCGGCATGTGGCGCATCAGGTAGAGGCGCGTTTTCAGATTCGTGATCGGCGTTCGCAGTTCATGAGACGCATAGGCTACAAAGCGTTGCTTCTGCGCCTGCAGCGCTTTTTCCTGACTGATGTCGCGGATAACCGTCACCGCGCCAACCGTTTCGCCGTCCAGCCCGCGCACCTGCGAGCAGGTTACGCTGGCGTCAAACTCGGTGCCATCCTTGCGTCGCAGGCGCATTTCTCCAGTCCAGTAGCGCCCATGGTTGATGGCGTCATAAATCGAAGCGATGGTCTGGCGCATCTCGTCAGGCGACGTGTCGGCGCTACGCAACAGATCGAGATAACCCGTCCACTCGTAGAACTGATAGCCGGTCAATTCGGTGAGCGCGCGGTTGATGTAACGGACGCGCATCCCTTCGTCATAGATCACGCCTTCGCTCAACGAATCAAGGATCGTGCGAAGCTGCGCGCGCTCAAGGTCAAGCTGATCCGTGCGTTCGACGACGCGCTGCTCAAGCATCTCCGCCTGACGGCGCAGCGCGTCGTAAAGCTCGGCGTTGCGGATGGCCGTACCGGCCTGATCGGCAAATGCCAGAAGACGATCAGCGTCAATGTCGGAGAAGGCGTTAACCGTCGCGCTATCCAGATTGAGGAAACCGATGACCTCATTATTGACACGGATGGGCGCGGCGACGTGCGAACGCACCCATTCGACGCCGGCGATCGGAACCCAGCCCTCGTATTGATCGACATCGGGCACGCAGAATGGCCGCCCGGTTTCGACCATATACTTCATGTTGGGAACGTCCTCGATCCGAAAACGCTGGGCGTTCATCGTTTCTTCCAGACCGCGTTCGGCATAGCCACGGCCCCGAACCACTCGCGCCACACCGTTTTCGATCAGCATGACGTTGGCCGTATCGCTCGGCACAACCCGCGCCACCTGCACCAGAATGCGTCCCAGCAGTTCGTCGCGGTCGAGCGTGCCGTTCAGCGCCGCCGCCGTATCCCGCAGCGCTTCCGCCAGCACGCGCTGCTCGCGTTCCGCCTGTTCGGCTTCCCGTCGCTTGGTGATGTCCCGCACCGCGCCCCACATGCCGACGACTTCGCGATCTTCAATCTGCGGGTGAACAATCACCTCACCATAATTGACGTCGCCATCAGAACGGTTGAAGCGCAGTTCGAACGGTGGTGGGATCTCCCCGCGCATCACGCGATCGAACATGCTGAGCGCGAGCGGAAGATCGTCATAATAGATCAGCGGAATGAAGGAGCGACCGATCCACTCGCTGGGCGAGAAACCGGCAAGCGACCGAAAGCCCTGACTGAGAAATGTAATCGTCGTATCAGGCGCAACGGTAAAAACCGCCTCACTGGAGTATTCGAGCACTTTCTGGAAGCGCTCTTCCGATTCGCGCAGGCGCGTTTCCATCTGCTTGCGCTGCGTGATGTCATGAAGCACGATTTGCAGCGCGTTCCGGCCCTGCAGGTCTACCGGGCTGGAGTACATCTCGATCTCGCGCGTTTCGCCAGACGCCAGCCGGTGCGTGAAAACGACGAAGGTTTCCTGCTTGCTGGTCGCGCGGAGAGCCCGCGCCATCATCTGCCGGGCGGGATAGGCGTCGAGATCGGAGAGTTTTTTGCGGCGGAAAACGTCAGGGCGGTAACCGTAGAAAGCGCAGGCGGCGCTGTTGGCATCCAGAATCGCGCCGCTTTCGGCATCCACCAACAGCCGCATGACGTTTTTCTGATCGAACAACTGGTAAGCCAGCTGCTCGCACTCATCAAGGCGCGAGCGCAACTGCACTTCCTTCAACAGCCTGCCCACGCGCTGGCGCAGTTCGCTACGGCGGACCGGCAGGGTAATGACCTCGTCCGCGCCCGCGACAAACGCCTGTTCGATCTGCGTCTCGTCATCCGGCGTAAGCATGCAGATCGGCACGCCCGCATATTCTTGGCTGCCGTTCAGTTCCATGCACAAAGCAAAAGCGTCGTCGCTCGTAAGCGTGGCGTCCAACACCACCAGACCGGGGAGAGGCGTCAAAGCGGCGAGGCACGCGGTCCGGTCGCACACTCGTTGCAACTCATAAGACGAACCTTCGAGCAGTTGCGATACCGTTGTTCCAGCCTCTCCGTCGCTTACGATAAGTATGCGCGGGGCCTTAATTCGTCCTGTGGACATTGAGAGAGGCTCTCTTCGCAACCAGCTGCTGTTCCGGAAAAGTGACAAGGCTGGCTCTACCTTATTATGAGGCAAACGAGAGGCCGGCTCAATCGAAACGAATTAAGATTTGTGAATTCCGTATTCACAATCTGCTTTTCAACCGTGCCGGCGCAGGAAATGTCGCATACGCTCCAGTGCAATTTCGATCTTCTCATCACTGGTGGTATAACTCGCGCGGACAAATCCTTCTCCGCTGCGGCCAAATGCGCTGCCGGGAATGACAGCAACCCGTTCCTCATGCAGCAGACGCTCGCAGAACTCCTCATCGGTCATTCCGGTAACGGCGATACTCGGAAAAGCATAAAACGCGCCGCGAGGCTCGAAGCACTGCAGGCCAAGCTCGTTGAGGCCGCCGACCAGCAAACGCCGCCGCCGGTCGTAGGCTGCGCGCATTTCCTCAACATCCTCCTCCCCATTGGCCAGCGCCTCTAACGCCGCGTGCTGGGCCATCGTCGGCGCAGACATGATCAGATACTGGTGCAGCTTACGCATGGCCGCCAGAATGTCAGCCGGAGCCGTCGCGTAGCCGATCCTCCAACCCGTCATGGCGAACGACTTGCTCATGCCGCTCAGAACGATGGTGCGCTCGTACATGCCCGGCAATGTCGCAAAACAGATATGCTCGACGCCGTATACCAACCGCTCGTAAATCTCGTCCGAGATCACCAGCAGGTCGTACCGCTCGGCCACATCCGCGATTTCCAGTAGCCGTTCGCGCGTCAGCACCGCCCCGGTCGGGTTGTTCGGATAGCTGATGAGGATCGCCTTGGTGCGTGGCGTCACCGCTACCTCAAGGTCTGCCCCCGTCACCTGAAAGCCGTGCTCAACGTAGGTGTCGATGGAGACCGGAACGCCGCCCGCCATTTCGACAACAGCGGCGTTGGCGACGAAACATGGCTCGACCACCAGCACCTCATCGCCGGGATCGAGAATCGCCTTCAGTGCCAGCCAGAGCGCCTCGCTGACGCCGACCGTTACCAGTACCTGCTCATCAGGATCATAACGCAGTCCGTACAGACGTTCAATGTAAGCCGCAATCAGCCGTCGCAGTTCGAGCAGACCAGAATTGGACGTATACCCGGTCATGCCCAGACGTATGGATTCTACGCCACGCTCGGCAATATGCTGGGGGGTAGCAAAGTTCGGCTCGCCGATGCTGAGGGAGATGACATCGTCCATCGTTGCGGCAATGTCGAAATAACGCCGGATGCCCGACGGACGAAGTTTCTGCACGCTTTTGGATATGTACTGGCGCGTAATCAACTCATTCTTCCTTGTGGAAACTCGCGAACTGTCTCAGCCTGATTGGCAAAGTTCAACCATATCCACAAGGCAATGAATGTTATACACCATTGAGAACCATTTTCAACGGGACTTCCTGTACACTGTGTACGAAGACCGGCGTGATGCTACAATAGCGGCGGGCTGGCGCAGGTGAAACGCAGGGAGGAAGCGCAGTGGACGAGACAACCGGATTGCTACTCGGCGTCTGCGGGCTGGGCATCACCTGCACGGGTGTAATGGTCTTTCTGGCGCTGGCTTTCTTCCGGGTTACGGGCCGCAGCC
>QGUR01000328.1 GCA_003242205.1 Chloroflexota bacterium
AAGAGAAAACAGGGTTAGGAGTCTTGTACCGTCTTGGTGGCCCCGGGGTTTGTATAAGAGGCGTCAACTACCGGCTGCGCTACAACGCCACCGCCGCCGCTTATGGCAGTGTGCCGGATAGCAGTTGCACCTCGCCGTGGCTCAACATCGGTGTCTACGGAACCGGCGTAGGCTTCCAGTGCGAAAGTGAACTGACAGGTCCCGGTAACCTGACGAGCGACGGCCCCCACAGCTACAGCATCTCGGTGGACAACGGCAATGGTTACAACCTTCAGTATCGTTATATCCTGACGGACTGGACCGGCGACGAACATGTGCTGAGGACGACCACCTCGACGACCGACGGCGTGTTCAGCCAGTCGTTCTCACTGCTGGAACTCGGGCCGCACGGCGTGGGCAACTACACCCTGCACGTCGAGATATCTGAGGTTGGCGGAGCCGGAATCAGCCATACCTGCGAGAAAAGTATCGCGCTCAATGTCGGTACGCTGATCGCAGATTTCACCTATGACGCCGGAGGCTGGTCCAACAGCGCCGTGCCGGTCGGCCAGCAAATCTGCTTCACCAATACCAGCAGCACCACACCACCCTTGGCGCTCGACTATAGCTGGACGATCAGCGGCGATCCGGCTCACAACAGCCTCGGCGTCAGCGGCTCGACGGATGAGGACCTGCCTTGCCTCAGCTTCAGCCAGCCGGGTTCGTATACCATCGAATTGCAGGTTGAAAGCGCATCGGGCCGCACTGACGCCAAATCGCTGACGTTCCACGTCTATGGCCTGCAAAGCATTTCCATTAGCCGCAGCGGCGATGCTTTCGCGCCGTCGGAGCAGTCGTTCAGCGCGATTGGCACGAACATCACCGGCGGTTACACGTGGCAGTTCTATCCCGATGGCAGCTCGACCTCTCTCGGGTCGCGCAGCGGCGCGAATGTGACCTTCCCCTTCAACACGCCCGGCAAGTACCGTGCGGAAGTCACAGGCATGGGGCCGCTCGGCCCGACCACGGCCATGCTGGAGTTCACGCTGCTCGCTCCCGATGCGCTGGCGGCCCGCTTCAAGGCGTCGCAGTATGCCGGCATCGGCCCCTTTGAAGTCTGCTTCACCGATAACAGCGTCAGCGGCACGCCGATCCTCACATGGGAATGGGATCTCGATGGCGACGGTCTGTATGAACTGTCGTATGACGCCGGCAACAAACCCGCCAGCATCTGCCATACCTATGATGGCCCCGGCACACAGACGCTGGTGAGTCTGCGTGTGACCAACGCCGCCTTTAGCGATACAGCCCATAACACGATCCGCGTCTACAGCCTGCTGGAAAGCAATGCCAGCTTCAGCGTGACGCCGAACGGCGCGGGCTCCTACTGCTTCACGGCCATCTTGCCGGATGGCGTGTCGGTCACAGGCTGGGATTTCGGCGATGGCTCTCCCGGTGGCGGCCCCGAGGAATCGCTCTGCCATGATTTCAGCGCAGCGGGAACCTATCTCGTCACGATGAAGATCGCTAAGGATGGTGAAACCGGCGAAGTCGTGCGCGAGGTCGAAGTGCCGGCTGGCCCGGCGGCGACGCCCGACCTGAGCGTGACAGCAACCTGCTCGGCAGATCGCACGGCCAGCTTCACCATCACCAACAATGGCGGCAACATGGCGACGCCTGATCAGGCGATCATCCGCGATCTGAACGGCGCAGTCGTTCATACGGAATCGTTCCGGCTCGATGCGGGCCAATCGATCACCATCTCGGTCGCCAACATGTCGGGCAAGGTGACGTTGGAGACGGTCGACTTCCAGCTTTCGGCGGAAACCACCTGTTTCTACCCGCCGGAGTTGAGCGTCGCGGCAACCTGCTCGGCGAACCATCTGCCGGTCTTTACCATCACCAATGCGCGCCCGACCGATGGCCCGATGGCCGCTCCGCAGGCCTACGAAATTCGCGACTCTCAGGGAACGGTGATCGACAGCGGCACGTTCCAGTTAGGGTTAAACCAGACTTCGGTCGACATTCCGGTCCCGGCGGGCAACAACCCGTATGAGACCTACAGCTTCACCAGCACCGGGGCCAGTGGCGACCTGTCCGTACAAGGACACCGCTGCGCCGAACCACCGCAACTGTCCGTGAGCAGCCAGTGTGACTATCCCATCGCCTTCACCATCACCAACACCGGCGGTGATATGGTGCTGGAACAGGCGTATACCATCGTCAGCAATGGCACGCCGGTCACCAGCGGCACGCTGAACCTCGCCGCGGGAGCCAGCACGACGGTTACGCTGGACGGGCTTGACCCCTACGCGGGCTATACGTTCAGCACCACCGGCTTCGCGGGCAATCACTCGCTCACACAGGACTGCGAACGCCCGGCGCTGGAGATCACCAGCCAGTGCGACTATCCCATCGCCTTCACCATCACCAACACCGGCGGTGACATGCTGCTGGAGCAGGCGTATACCATCGTCAGCAATGGCACGCCGGTCACCAGCGGCACGCTGAACCTCGCCGCGGGAGCCAGCACAACGGTCACGCTGGACGGGCTTGATCCCTACGCGGGCTATACGTTCAGCACTACCGGTTTCGCGGGCAATCACTCGCTCACACAGGACTGCGAACGCCCGGCGCTGGAAATCACCAGCCAGTGCGACTATCCCATCGCCTTCACCATCACCAACACCGGCGGTGACATGCTGCTGGAGCAGGCGTATACCATCGTCAGCAATGGCACGCCGGTCACCAGCGGCACGCTGAACCTCGCCGCGGGAACCAGCACGACGGTCACGCTGGACGGGCTTGATCCTTACGCGGGCTATACGTTCAGCACTACCGGTTTCGCGGGCAATCACTCGCTCACACAGGACTGCGCGCGCCCGGCGCTGAACCCGACGACGCAATGCGCCGACATCGTTACCTTCACGGTGACGAATGACGGCGGGAAAATGCTAACGACGCAGCCGTACTCGGTTGTCGACCCGAACGGCATCGAGGTTGTCGCGGGCAGCTTCGATCTTGACGCGAATGCGAGCGTCACGATCCCGGTTCCCGACGCCAATCCCTATCACACCTATACGCTGAAGACCGATGGTTTTGCGGGGACGCTCGACTTCGCGCACCTGTGCGAAGCGCCCGTCCTGTATGTGACGACGACCTGCGAGTCTCCCGCGCGCTTCACGATCACGAACACCGGCGGCGACATGCTGGTCCCGCACACCTACCGCCTGTTCTCCGACGGCAGGGATGTCACGCCCGCCGGTAACGAGTTCATGCTGCTGAAGGGCCAGTCGCTGCGCGTGGACGAACCCGGCGTCGATATGGCGCGCGGCCTGCGGTTCGGCAGCAGGTATTAGGGATCACCGCCCGACATCGTTTCTCGTGCGAACCGTTCGTGATGCTCGCCGCCCTGCCGACGCTAACGCCGACGCCGGCGCTGACGCCCGCGCCTGGGCTGCCGTCGCCGTCCGGATTTGGCGGTTTTACCGGCGGTGAACTGGAACTGGACTGGAATGCCGCGCCGGTCTGCGGCTATGGCTGCCCGACGTTCCGCATCTATCACACCAACGAGCCGGACAACTGGAACATTTTCCGTCTCGATGGGGCCGACCAGGAAACCCGCCAGTCGTTCCGCCGCAACCTGTCGTTCGGTGAAGGGCCGGACGTGCGCGATATGTCGCCCAGCCTCTCGCCCAACGAGCAATGGATCATCTTCAGCAGCAACCGCGACGGCAACTGGGAGCTGTACGTTGCCTCGACCAGCGGCGATCCGGCGAGCGTGCGCCGCGTGACCTTCAACACCATCGCTATCGACACCGATCCGGTCTGGGGGCCGAACAACTTCGTGGCCTTTGAGACGACGCGCAATGGCCAGTGGGATATCTACGCTATCGACATGAGCACGGGGCTGGAATATCGCCTGACGGACGACAGCGGCAACGACATCAACCCGTTCTGGTCGCCTGATGGCAGCCGCCTGCTCTTCCAGAGCGACCGCCCGGACGAAAACGGCGAGCGCAAATGGCAGATCTATGAACTCTCGCTCGGCAGCTGGACCATCACGCGGCTGAGCGACGGCGAAAGCATCGACGTCGACCCGCAGTACTCGAACGACGGCCGGCATATCGTCTATCGCTCCTATGCCGAGGACGGCGCGAACAGCGTCCTCATGATCATGGACGCCGATGGACGCAATAAGCGCGCGATCACCAGCCCGGCGGAAGATGCGACCAATCCCGTCTGGTCGCCGCGCGACCGCTATATCGCTTACCAGTCGGACCTCGACGGCGATCTCGATATCTATGTCTATGAAGTGGCGACGGGAGAAACGCGCCAACTGACGGACAACGATATTCCCGACTACGCGCCGACGTGGGACTGCTTCGAAGAGCGCGTCATCTTCACGTCGGACATCGGCGGCAACCCGGACATCTACGACGCCGAAGTCCAGCCGATTACAGCGGGGCCGATCGCGGTCGATGAGGATGCCAGACAACTGACGTTCGAGCCGTTCGACGACATCTATCCGCAGGGCTTCCCGCCGGAAGAGAACGCCAGCCGCGAAGGCCAGACCGTGCGCGGCAGTTTCGGCCAACAGACGGTGTTCCTGCAACCCGACGTGAGCCTGACGCGGATCGACCTGTCGCTCAACCGTGAGCGGCGCGAGGACTGGCTGTCTATCGACGGCTGCGCCGGACGCTGACGCAGCTGCAAGCCTGACAGGTAGCTGATCTGAAGAGGCCTGGCATCAGCCGGGCCTCTTTGATTCCTTCCAGTTTTAAATTTTCTTAATGTTCTTAAACTCCGCTTAACATATAATACTGCTATTCCT
>QGUR01000329.1 GCA_003242205.1 Chloroflexota bacterium
GTTCTGTGCGAGGCAAATTTTCCGGAAAAAACCCCGCTCGAAGGGGGGGAAATCATCACCCGGCCCGATGGGCTGCGGGAACTGGCGGAAGACGAAGACCCGCTGCCGGTTGAACCCGGAGCGCTCGGAGACGATGTGCCCGACTGGCTGCGCGAACTCGATTCGCCCGCCGAAGCCGATCTGGACGCCATGCCGGAGTGGTTGGTCGAGTCGCTCGACGACAAGGCCGCGCAGGAAGAGGCCGTTGCCGTAATGAGCCGGATCGAGCCGCCCTCGCCCGCGACGCGAGAGCCGCTCGTCCCGCAGCCAGCGTTACCGGCCGAAAGCCTGGAAACGCTGGAAACGGCCCGCAGCCGGGCGCGCGAGGGCAACCTGAGCGACTCGCTGCTAGCCTACGAACAGCTTATTCGCGGCAATCTTGCGCTGGAGGCCGTCGTCGAAGACCTGCAAAGCCTCGCGCGCCAGCATCGCGATCAACCGGCGGTGTTGCGCGTGCTTGGCGATGGCTTCATGCGCCTGGGCAAGCTGCAGGCAGCGCTCGACACCTACCGCGAGGCGCTCAACCATCTTTAACACCGGCAACCAGACGCCTGTAAACAATAACAGGGACTTTCCGGCAAATCCGGAAGTCCCTGTTCGTATATGCGTGAGGGCTACTGGATGCTCAGCAAGACGTTTGCGCTCTTCCAGAAGGATTCAAGGTCGTAATAGCGACGCTCTTCTTCAAGGAACAAATGGACTACAACATCTCCGTAGTCCATAAGGACCCAACCGCTTGCCGGCTCGCCTTCAGTCGCGTATGGCAGGCGGTTCGCGGTTTCCTTTACGCCGTCGCGAATATACTGGATTAACGCTCTGAGCTGCCGGTCGCTACCCCCGGTACAAATCACAAAGTAGTCCGCAATGATTGTGTCCGGTCCAAGATCAAGCAGGACGATATCCTCTGCCTTGCGCTCTTCGACGATGTCCACAATCAGTCGAGCGAGTTCTAGTGGCTCCAGAAATGGCCTCCTGACGATGCTAACGATACAACCTTATTCTATCATGAAGCACATTGCGGTCAACGTAACTCATATACCCTTCTAACATGCCCTGCTCCCCACCCTCACGCCGGCGGTCTCATGGTACAATGCCGCCGTCGCAAAAGGTGAGATAAATGGGAATCATTCTGGGTCTGGCAGCGGCGCTCTTGTGGGGTAGCGCAGACTTTTTTGCGTGCGGCGCGTGCCGGCGAATCGGTTCATTTCGTACGCTGCTCTATATGCAGTTCGTCGGCTTTGTAGGTGTAGGTGCATATCTGCTCGTCTCAGGCGAGCTGCCGCAGTTGCTGGCGCAAACCTCGGCTGAAGACTGGGCCTGGGCGGTGTTTTTCGCGCTGCTCAACATGATTAGTTCGCTTGCGCTTTACCGGGCATTTGAAATCACGACGGCGGTATCAATTGTATCGCCCATTGCCGCCAGCTACGGCGCGATCACCGTCGTGCTGGCCTTTCTGAGCGGTGAAACGGTGACGGCGGTGCGCGGGGCCGGTATCCTGCTGGCCTTGTTCGGTGTTGTTCTGGCAGCGACAAACTTCGAGGCTGTTGTCAGCAGGCGAGATTACAGCGCGGGACGGTTTGGGGGCGGCATCGGCTTGGCGATGTTCTCCGCTGTCGGCTATGGCGTCGCCTTCTGGCTGCTCGGCGTGCGCGTCACGCCGGCACTGGGCGGCGTCGCTCCGGTCGTCGTCGCCCGCCTGACAACCATCATCTGCCTGACAGCCATCGCCCTGCTGCGCGGCCTGTCGCTGCGCGTCGCCGACCGGACGGCATGGCCGATTATCATCGCCGTCGGCGTGCTGGATACAACGGCATTTGTTGCCAACGCCATCGGCCTGACCACCGATCAAATTTCGGTCGTGACAGTGCTGGCGTCACTTTTCACCGCCGTCACAGTCGTGCTGTCGTGGATCTTTTTCAAAGAACGGCTGGCACGAAGCCAGTTGGCCGGAATCGTGCTCATTCTGGCCGGCATCGTGCTCGTCAGCCTGTAGGCGCATATCCTGAGAGCAAAACCGCATGAAGGAACAGCTATTCGAGTTTACGGCGGACCAGCCGGGCGAGCGTCTGGACAGGACGATTGTCGGCCAGCTTGGGGAAAAGCTATCGCGCTCTCAGATTCAGGCTCTGATCCGCGACGGTCTGGTTACGGTCAACAACGCGCCGGCCAAAGCAGGCATGCGGTTGAAAGGCGGCGAAACGATTCGCGTGGTCGTGCCGCCAGCGAGTGACGACACAACCGTCGAGCCTGAACCGATTGACTTGAACGTGCTCTATGAGGACGACCTGCTGGCGGTCATCGACAAACCCGCAGGGTTGATAGTCCATCCGGGCGCGGGTAACGAAACCGGCACGCTCGTCAACGCCATCCTCCACCGCTGGCCTCAGATCGGCGAGATGAATTACGCGCCAAAACGGCGCGGCATCGTCCACCGTCTCGACAAAGACACCAGCGGGCTGCTGCTGGTAGCTAAAGACCAGCGCGCCATGCAACACCTGATGCGCCAGTTCCAACAACGCAGCGTGGAAAAAATCTATCTGGCGCTGCTGGAACGCGCGCCGAAAACGCCAACCGGGCGAATTGAAGTCCCGATCATGCGCGATCCGAACCAGCGCCGCAAGATGATCGTTCACCGCGCGGGCCGCCCGGCCATCAGCGAATACGCCGTCATCGAACGTTTCAGGACGGGTCAGGTACTCGTCCGCGTGCGCCTGCTGACCGGGCGTACTCACCAGATTCGCGTGCATATGGCGTTCATGGAAGCTCCGGTTGTAGGCGATACGCTCTACGGCTATCGCAAGGCGAAATTCGGCCTGCGCCGGCAATTTCTACATGCGGCGCGCCTGTGTTTCGACCATCCCACCACCGGAGAACGCCTGTGTTTTGAGTCCCCCCTGCCGCCGGAACTGGAAACCGTGCTCAGCGATCTGCGCCGCGCCGGAGCGCCCTGACGCCTTTTGTGCAAGCCTCTTGCGACAGGTAGAATTAAGCACGCACGTTCTGTTTTTCCCAACACCGGAGTTTAAGGAAACGCTATGCCTGAAGTTGCGGTCGCCGTAGTACAGATGAAGCCTCGTCTGGGCGAAATGGAAGAGAATCTGGTGAAAATGTCGGAGATGATCGCCACGATCGCCTCCCGGCAAAAGGTTGATTTGATTGTGTTCCCGGAACTGGTGACTACCGGCTACGAGCTGGGCCTGCGCTTCACCGAACTGGCGCAGCGCATCCCCGGGCCAACCGTCAACCTGATCGGCCAGCGGGCCAACGAGTATGGCGTATACGTCGCCTTCGGCATGGTGTCGAAAGAGCGGGTCGAAAGCGTGCTCTATAACTCGGCGGTGCTGGTCGGCCCCGACGGCGAACTGCTGGAGGTATATAACAAGGTTCACCTGCGCGGGGAAGAGCGCATGGCGTTCCGCGAAGGCTACAAACTGCCGGTCGTCGGCACGGAAATCGGCGTCATCGGCCTGATGATCGGCTATGATCTGTCGTTCCCGGAGGTAGCGCGCAGCCTCACGCTCGACGGCGCGCAACTGCTATGCGTGTGCGCCAACTGGGAAGCCTCGGCGCTGGACGAGTGGAAAACCTTCCTGCGCGCCCGCGCTTACGAAAACGCAGTCTTCATCGTCGGGGCAAACCGCGTCGGCGAAGACGTGACTCTGACCTTTGGCGGCGAAAGCATGATCGTCGGCCCGCGCGGCCAGATATACGCGACGATGGCCGGCGAAACCGACGATGAAACCGGCGAGCCGAAGGAAGGCTTCGTCATCGCCCGTATCGACCTCGACGAAGTTCGCCGCTACCGGGAAGAATTCCAGATGATTCAGAACCGGCAGCCAACCGTCTATAAGTCCATCGTTCGCCGCTACTAACGCTGTGCGAGAAGAGGGACGGTTGCAAAAGCTGTCCCTCTTTTGCTTCTACTCATGCGTTCGGCCACTGGCCCGCATCCCCAAATCCGGCTATGCTTTTATACCTGTGCCGGGCAGCGCGCTTGCGCCAGCAGACACGATATCACCCATCGGCTCATGACGGCTGCAAAAGAAAGCCACGACCACGGCGGATCGCTTGAGCAGACCCGGTGAAAGGTCAGGCACGCAGATGCACGGGGTAGTGTCCATCCTTGACGACAAACACTGCGCTCTGGTCGAAAGCATCTGGGAAGAACTGGAGCGTGAGTTCGGTCTGCGAAACGCCCGCGCTGCTTACCCGCATTTCACCTACCAGATCGCATCCGCCTACGACGTCGATAAGGTCGAGCCGATCCTGCGCAGTCTTGCCCGCACTGCCAGCCCGTTTAAGGTGACAACCAGCGGGCTCGGCATCTTCACGGGTGAAAAGCCGGTGCTCTACGTCCGTATGGTGCGCGAGTTAATCCTCACCCTGTTTCATGACCGTCTCTGGGCGGCGATTTCCTCCAACGCGCAGAACGTTCATCATCACCACTATGGCCACACCAACTGGATTCCCCATATCACGCTGGCCTACGGCGATCTCGATCATGACACCCTCGCGCGGGCCGTGCGCCTCTTGAGCGAGCGCAGCTTCAACTGGGAAATCACGATTGACAATCTTGCTCTGGTGCTCGATACCGCCGGCCCGCGCGAGGACTGGCTGCGCCTGCCGTTTGGTCAGTAGCCCGGAATTGCTTGAAACCTTCCGGCGTACTGACTATAGTGTTCATGATGGGCCACAAGTCGATCACTAGAAAGGAGCCAGAAGTGTTTTTGGGTTACGCACAATCTTCAATCGCAGATGATTTCACCGTTACG
>QGUR01000330.1 GCA_003242205.1 Chloroflexota bacterium
TCTGAGCACCCGTATGTGTTTCTCCTGTCTTGTGGTACCTGCCGTCAACTCCACTATACCATTGAGCCGGCATGGAACAAATGCGTTTCTAACCTTTGTTCCTTAATGCTTTTCCACCGGCACAAGGCAAACAAAAGCCCCTCCACGTGCCGGAGGGGCTTACGCATTTAGCGCTGTCGTGTCAGAGCGCAACGGCGTTACAGCCCGGCCTCCTGACGAAGCAAAGCGGCCTTGTCGGTGCGTTCCCAGGGTACATCGACATCCTCACGGCCAAAGTGACCGTAAGCCGCCACCTGACGGTAGATCGGGCGGCGCAGGTTCAGATCGCGGATGATCGCCGCCGGGCGCATGTCGAAGTGCTTCAGGATCAACGCCTCGATCTGCTCGTCAGGGATGACGCCCGTGCCGAATGTCTCGACTGCCAGCGAAGTCGGGCGCGCCACGCCAATCGCGTATGACACCTGCACCTCGAAGCGCGAGGCCAGCCCCGCCGCGACGACATTCTTGGCGATGTAACGTGCCATGTAGGCCGCGCTGCGGTCCACCTTCGTGGGATCCTTGCCCGAAAACGCGCCGCCGCCATGCCGCGCCACGCCGCCATACGTATCGACGATGATCTTGCGCCCGGTCAGACCGGCGTCGCCGAGCGGTCCGCCGGTTACGAAGCGGCCCGTCGGATTGATGAAGAACCGGGTGCTCTCATCGAGCAGCTCTACCGGCACGATGGGCCGCACGATCTCGTTAATGACGGTCTTCTCAATCGTCGCGTGATCGACATCCGCCGCGTGCTGCGTCGACACGACAATCGTGTCGATGCGGTGCGGGCGACCATAGCGATATTCAACGGTCACCTGGCTCTTGGCGTCGGGGCGCAGCCAGGGAATGCGGCCCGATTTCCGCGCCTCGGCCAGCGCGCGCGTAATCCGGTGAGAAAGCGAGATGGTCAACGGCATCAGTTCAGGCGTTTCGTCACAGGCAAAGCCGATCATCATGCCCTGATCACCCGCGCCGATCGCTTCAATCTCATCCTCAGACATCCGGCCCTCGCGCGCCTCCAGCGCACGGTTCACACCCTGCGCGATATCGGGCGACTGCCCGTGGATGGCAACCAGCACGCCGCAGGTATCGGCGTCGAAACCGTAGCTACCGTCAGTATAGCCGATTTCACGGACGGCCTGACGCACGATCTGTTCGATATCGACATACGCGCTGGTGGTAATCTCCCCAAAGACGAAGATCGTGCCGGTAGTGGTGGCGCACTCGCAGGCCACCCGCGCGTTCGGGTCCACGCTCAGGATCGCGTCGAGAATGGCGTCGGATATCTGGTCGCACATCTTGTCCGGATGGCCTTCCGACACCGACTCCGATGTGAAGAAATAGCTCGGTGACGTCATGAACGTAAGATTGGCTGCCTGCTGCTGGCGTTCCTGAACCATAGAACCCTTCCTCGCATGAAAACGAAAACACCTCTCCGACGGAGAGGCGCGCGTGTGAAATGACAAGGTCGCCGCTCATCTGCCAGAGTTAATCTCTGTCGGACTTGGCACCTTCCCGGCGCTCCGGGGGTTGCCGCGGTTTCACAGGGCCGATCCCTCCACCGCTCCTGATGAGTGCTTGAAGCACTATTCGGTTTTCTGTCGTCGCGAGAGCGACGCTTGTTTACCGGAGACTATAGCACAGGATATTGCGTCGTTCAATAGGACTGGGGCGGCAGACAGGCGTTTATCGCTGACTACGCGCCTGCCGGAAACAAGCCTGAATCCGCTACACTGGAGTTCTTCGCGCGAGCACCGTCTTATGCTGGACGGCTCATGACGCGCATTGCGACATGTAACAGGGAACAGCCGGACTTGAACCCGTTGACCAACGTTTACGTCCTTCTCGGCTCGAATGTCGCCCCCGCGATGCTGGTAAAGGCGCTGGAGCGTTTGCGCGCGGTATGCAACGTTCGCGCGACGTCTTCGCTCTATCGCTCCCCGGCAGCAGGCCGGGCAGCGGGCGGGCCGGATTATTACAACGCGGCGGCGCACTGCCTGAGCGACTCTTCTCCGGTTCGGTTCAAAGAACAGTTGCGCGCCATCGAGGCCGCACTGGGGCGACGGAGAGATAAGATCGAGGTCGCCATCGACCTCGACATCGTGCTCTGGGGCGAAACGCCCATCGAGTATGGCAGCAAGCCTTGGCGCTCCCCTTCGCCCGACCTGCTGCGCTACGCCTTCGTCGCCGTGCCGGTGGCGGAAATCGCGCCCGATCTGATCCATCCCGAAACCGGGCAGACGATGGCCGAAATCGCGGGCAGCTTCGCGGCTGCGCCGCTCGAACGGCTGGGGACGCTGCCACCCACTCCCTAGATCATCCGGCGGATTACGGTACAATAGCGCTGCTCTTGCGGCGGCGACCGCGTTTCGCGCTCGCTGAATCCGGCCCGATGCCGGGGGAATAGCTTATGAACCTGATCGACTACGGGCGTATTCTGCTGCGCCGCGGCTGGATCATCGTCCTGCTCGCGATCCTTGCGGCAGCCAGCGCCTATTTCCTCAGCACACAACAGACGACCGTCTGGCGGGCGACACAGCGCGTGCTTGTGCAGCCCACGCGCGCCGACCTCAGCCTGACCGAGTCGGCCACGCGCCTGCTGGCGCAGTACGCGGCCTATCTCGACAGCGAATTGATCGCCCAGCGCGTGATCGACCGGCTAAACCTCGACATGATGGCGGGCGACCTGAAGAGCATGGTCGAAATCGCGCCCATCCAGCTCTCGCTGCAAATTCAGATCGACGTCGATATGCCACAGCCCGAACTGGCAGCGGCGGTCGCGCGCGAGTGGGGCCTGCAACTGGTCGAATTCCGCAACCGGGAAAATCAGGAGGCGCGGCGAGAGGACCGGATCGACGCGGCGCTGGCCGACAATCCTGCGCTCAGCATCCTGCGCCCGCGCCCGTTAATCAACGCGGCCGCCGGCGCTATTCTGGGTGTTGTGCTCGGCGGCGTCATCGTCTTCGCGCTGGAATATCTCGAAAGCAATCTGATCCGGCGGCGTGAAGACATCGAACGCGCCGAACTCCCTGTCCTGGCCGCCATTCCAGCAATTGACGCCTGACGTCGAGAAATCACATGACCGAACCAAACCTGATCATGCTCACCGAGCCACGCTCGGCAGCCGCAGAGGCGTTTCGCGCCCTGCGCACCAACCTGATGTTCAGCAGTCTGGAACGCCCGCTGTCGGCGATTGTCGTCAGCGCGCCTATGGATGCCGAAGATAAGAGCACCGTCGCCGCCAATCTGGCCATCGCCTTCGCTCAGGCGGGCAACAAAACCATTTTGGTCGACGGCGACCTCCGCAAGCCGGCGCAGCACGAACTGTGGGGCGTGGGCAACGAGCGCGGCCTGAGCACGATGATGCTCGAAGACGCAGCCATGTCGACGCCGCCGTTGGTTGAAACCAGCGTTGCCAACCTGCTGCTGCTGACCAGCGGCCCGCTGCCCCCGGCCCCGGCAGACATGCTGAGCAACCAGCGCATGAGCGACATCCTCGGCGTGCTAAAGGCGCGCGCCAGCTACATTCTGTTCGATAGCCCGCCTGTGCTGGCGGCCAGCGACGCCGTGCTGCTCGGCGCAAAGGCCGATGGCGTCCTGCTGGTCGTTCGGGCCGGCCATACCCGGCGCGATCATACAGCGCGAGCGCGACAAGCGCTGGAGCGCGTTCATGTCAACGTGCTCGGCGCAGTGCTCACCAACGCGCCGAAAGAAAATACCGGCCACTACGGCTAAGGACAGCAATCTTTTCATGAATCAACAAGTCGTCACTTCCTCGCATTCCACGCTTGGCATGCGTTACCTGCTGCATGTGCCGCCGTCATACCGGCAGGACTCGGACGAGCGCTGGCCGCTCATCCTCTACCTGCACGACGCGACCGAACGCGGCAGCAATATTGACCTCGTGAAAACCAGCGGCATCGCCAGTGTCGTGGAAGAACAGCGCGATCTACCGTTCATCACGGTATCGCCGCAATGCCCGGAAGGTTCGTGGTGGCCCCTGCACCTCGATGCGATTGACGCGCTGATGAAGGAAGTCCGCAATCTCTACCAGATCGACGAGCGCCGCATTTACCTCACCGGCTATGGCATGGGCGGTTATGGCGTCTGGAACATGGCGACGACGTTTCCCGACCGCTTCGCGGCCATCGCGCCGGTCAGCGGTGGCGGCGACCCGGAAGCGGTCTGCGCGCTAACAGATGTCCCCGTCTGGGTCTTTCATGGCGAGCGCGACAACGTCGTGCTGATTCGCGAGGCACGCAAGATGGTCGACGCCCTGCGTATGTGCGGCGGCAAGGTGCGCTTTACCATCTATCCTAACGGCGGCCACGACGTCTGGATCAGGGCGTATAATAATCCCAGACTTTACGAGTGGTTCCTGTCGCACAAAAAACCGTGACCTTTCACCCTGTCCTGTTACCAGCGAGACCGGATGGACGCAGATGCTAAACCTGAGCCGGCAGGAAGCCATGCGCGACCGCTACCGGCGCATGAAGCCCGGTTATCGTCCGGCGCTGGACGTCTACCGCGAGATCATGGATCAACTCGTGACGGACACAACGCGCCTGCTGGACGCGGGCTGCGGGCCGGGCGGGCTGGTCAGGCCCTACGAAGGCAGGGCGCGGCTGGTCGTCGGGACTGACCGCTACGTCACGCAGTTCGAGGAACCCGCCGAAATCGGAAACCTGGTCGAAGCCGATAACGCCGAGCGGCGGTGCCCCCGGCCTCTATACACCACTTAACGCTGCCGCAAAAAGACACGGAGAGAAGCG
>QGUR01000331.1 GCA_003242205.1 Chloroflexota bacterium
CCAAAACTTCTGGGCCAGCTTTTTTAATGGGACCTCGGCAGCGGCAGCGCCCTCGAAGGCCCGGCGCTGCGTTATCTGGCGTTCTATCCGACGTATTTCTTCACGCCGGAAACCATGCGCCTGATGCAGCGCGTCTACACGCAGTTGTCCGACCTGCGCCTCAGCGAGACGAATCTACGCCGCGCCATCTCGGACGCCGACTTGGGAGACGCCGCGTTCTGGCAGCGGCTGAAAGACTTCATGCTGCGCCCCGCCGAGGCCGAGCCTTCGAAACGGGTTTTGCGCTACACGCCCGAAGCGCAAGCGACGTTCTTTATGGCGGGCTTCCGCGAGTTCCGAGACCCGACGGATACGGAAGCATGGATTTTGCCGGCGCTGTTTGCGCTCGTGCTGCCGGTTTGCCTGGATGTGAAGGTAGTTGCCAGTGAAAGCAGCATCCCATTGCTGCTGGAAGCCGATGAATTGCCCGAAACCGTCTGGCTGGAAGGCGCGCATCCGGCAATCGCGGCGCTGGTGCAAGACTCGCGCCTGCGTATCGACTACCCGGAGGCGAAACCGGGCGAGTTCCAGCGCGGCCTGATGCCGGCGCTGGCGCGTCTGGCGGCGGCCTACATGATCCATCTGGACACGGAATATGCTCCGCCGAAAGAAAACTTTCACCGCTTTGCACCGCTCGCGCATTCGCTGATGGAATCGCCGCTCTATGTCTTTCACTATCTGAAGAAGCAGGCCCGCGACGAGCGTCCGGTGAGTGCGGAGCGCGTTCGCCGTTACATCGCCTATGCCGAGTCGTTGTTTAGCCCCAAAGGAGATTACACCGTGTCACTGGCAAGAAAACTGGTCGAACAGTACCGTGGCTTTTACCGCGCCAAAACACCGCTGAACGGCAACCGGATGCGTCGCCCGCTAGATGTCGTCGCGGAAACCCTGCTAAAAGCGGATCAACGCCTTTTTGACACGCCGGAAGCGCTGGTCGAACTGGCCGAAGCCGAACTGAAACGCTTCATGGCCCGCGTTGGTGAAGGCAAAGCCGACGGGCGTTTTCCGAAGGGTGTCAGCGCTGCCGAACGCGCGGCAGCCATGCGGCAATTCAGCGAGACGTTTGTCAACGAAGTATTCATCGGCATTTTCAACCGCGACGTTGCGGCGCTGCGCGGCAGACAACTGAACCTGCTCAGTAGCGCCTGCGAAAGCCTGTACGAAGAAATGCAGCGCGCTGAATGGGCAGAACGCGGGCGCGACGATGACGAAGCTGACGAAACGCCCATGGACGCGACCATATAACGGCTAACTCTGTTTTTGTCACAGGAGACAACATCATGCTCGATACTTCATTCTTTCATAGCGAACTGCCTGCGCGTCCGATGGGCAAATACGCGCACATCGTCCTGCTGCGGGTAACAGAAGGCTACGCGCTTTTCCAGACCGATGGTGAGTTGAACCGCGCGCGCGTCAGCGCGGGAACCCGGGATCAACGCGCCATGACGCGTATCGCGCTGTTCAAGCGCAAGCAGACCACGCCCGAACGGTTGAGTGGCCGCGAGTTGCTACGTCACTACGGCCTACTGAGCGACGCATGCAAATACAATGAGTCGGCGTGCCGGCAGTGTCCCGATTGCATCACCTACGGGTTCGCCATTGGCGACGGCGGTAGCGAAAAGAGCAAGGTCTATTCCGACACAGCCTTTTCGCTCACGGACTACGCCAGCAGCCACGAGGTCTTTACACTGAACGCGCCTTACGAAGATGGCACGATGTCACAGCAGGGCGAAGTCAGCTCCCGCATCAACTCGCAGGATCATGTAAAGCCGCAGGTGATCTTTCCGTCGGTAATCACCACGCGCGACCTGACGGCGTCGCTGTTCGCCTATGTGTTGAGTAACGTGCTGCGGACGACACGCTATGGCGCGACGACGACTCGCGGCGGCGTCATGCGGAACCATGTTGCGGCAATCGTGCTGAGCGACGGCGAAATCTTCAGCAATCTGCTGTTCACCCAGCGCCTGTATGACGCCATTCAGCCGGACGGCAACGACCCGGTCGCCATCCAGACGGCGCTGAACGCCGCGGCAGACGTGATTCCGGCGCTGCTGGCGGAAGACGGCGTGCGCGATCATCAGGTGCTGATGGGAGCAGAACTCGATCAGTATCTCGCCTCCGTGCGCTCGATGAATGAAGCCGGCAACCGGGAATTACTACAACAGGCCGTCGCGGAATGCCTGGCCTATTACAACGCTTATATCGCCAAAGGCGGTAAGAAATAACCGGGGTAAGTCGGAATGCTCCTTTACGAGTGCCAGCTGGAGTTTCATGACAATCTGTTTTACGAAACCCGCACTCTGGGGCGGCTGTACGAAACCGGGCGGCTGCTGCACAACATCGCCCTGTGCTACGCGCTTGGTCTGGCCCAGACGCCGTTTTACCACAGCGACGACGTACCGCGTTATGACGCCGAACTGGCCGCCGTCAATGAAGCGGGCATCTATGTGACGCCCGCTGGCGCGCTCGATATTCACTACGTCATCAGCACGTTCAAGTATGGCGCGGAGCAAAACTACGCCATGATGGCAAAGTCAAACCGGAACGTGCCGACCTACGGACGCGCGAAGGAAATCGGTGTCAACAGTCGCTTTCGGTTCCTTGTCCTGGCGGAGCAGCCGGTGAAGTTTCCTGACTGGATTCGCATGGGCATTTGGCTCAGCAAGGCGCGCCTGATGGTTTCGGCTCCACATGAGCTACGGCTGGTGCATCAGCGGCGAACCGAAACCATCCGCGCCGTGCCACTCAACCCGGCTGATTTACCTGCCGGGGCAAGCGTTAACGTCTTCGATCTGGTCTCGATGCGTCCCACCAGCCTGATTGAGAACGCCGAGTTACATGCGGAAAGCTGGTGGGTGTGGACTGACGCCGGCGGGACCAATTATCTCCCGGCTGGAATGCGTCACAATGTTCTAGGTTTGCGAGGCTGATGCCGGACATCGCCTCCGCTGGAAGGTAACTGATGCTCGATTTACGTCTTTATGCGATTGTTCTGCGCCTCAGCGCGCTTCGTCCGGGGGCCGTTCCCGCCGATCACGGCGACCAGGCGCGCGCCGCGCTGCTGAACCTGATCCGCAGCGGCGATCTCCCTCTGTCGCGGCGGCTGCACGATGCGAACACGCGCAAACCCTATACCGTCAGCCTGCTAAACGGTGGCAAGCGCGGGCGGGATGGCGCGCTGCACTTTGGCATGGGCGACAGCGCCGAGTGGCGCTTCACGCTGCTGCATGAACCGGCCTTCGAAGCGCTGCTGCGCCGCTACATTTGGAACCAGACGCTGCCTCATGTTCGGATCGGCGCGGTCGAATTTCAGATCAGTAACGCCTTCGCGTCGGGGTCCCATCCAGACAGCGGCAGTATCACGCTGGCGGCACTGCATGAGCGATGGAATGTCGCGCCGGAAACGCTGCCACGCTCCATCGTCCTCGATTTTCTCAGCCCAACCGCCTTCAACCTCGGTCAGGATCGGGCGTCAGGCAGGTATCGCATTCGCTCCGCGCCCGACGCCCGCACCCTGTTCAGCACGCTGCGCAAGCACTGGCTGAAGCTCGGTGGCGTTGCCCCCGGCGATGAGTTCGATACGTGGGTTGGCGAACGGGTCGAAACGCGGCCGCTCAATCCGCGCGCGCATACGGTCTTTGTCGAACGCCGCCCGGTCGAGAGCTTCTCCGGCCGGGTGAGTTTCACCGTGCATGGCAGCGATGTGCGCTGGCTGCCGCTGCTGCATCTGCTGGCGGATCTCGCCTTCTGGACGGGCGTGGGCTACCAGACGTCGCGCGGCATGGGTCAGGTGCGCCGGGTTCAGACGGAGGAACCCAGTTATGGCTGATCTTCCTGACTATTTGCCGCTCAGTTTTCTGAACCAACTGGTCTATTGCCCGCGCCGCTTCTGGCTGATGTACGTCGAATCGGAAATGCTCGTCAACGCGCCGGTGCTTGAAGGCATGTTGCGCCACCAGCGCGCGCATACGCCGGGCCAGATGCGCGATGAAGCCGGGCGCGTGATTCGCAGCGTGCATGTGTGGAGCGACGCGCTGCGGATCGCCGGTATCGCCGATTTCGTCGAAGAACGCGATGGAACAATGATCCCGCTGGAGCACAAGAACGGCCGCACGGGAAAATGGATTAACGATCAGGTTCAGTTGTGCGCGCAGGCGCTGTGTCTGGAAGAACGCACCGGCCAGCGCATCGGGCGCGGCGAGATTTTCTATTGGGGTAGCCGCCGCCGTGAAACGATTGACCTCACGGACGATCTGCGCCAGCGGACCGTTGCAACCATCGAACAGGCCTTCACGCTGCTGGAAGCAGGCGCGCTTCCCCCGCCCATCGATCATGCTGCGAAATGCCGCGATTGCAGCCTGGAGCCGATCTGCCTTCCCCGTGAAACGCTGCAATTGCTGTCAGAGGAAAGTCGCCAGCCATGAGCGTCCTGTACTTAACCGAGCAATACGCCAGCGTCCGGCTGGACGACGAAACGCTGCTGGTGAAAATCCCGGAAGACAAAGCCACCGGACGCGCCGCCCGCAAGAGCCGCGTTCCTTTGAACCAGATTACGCATGTGGTCATCTATGGCGCGATTACCCTTTCAACCTCCGCCATCGCGGCGCTTATGGCCCGCCGTATCGAGATCACCTATCTGACCCGGTTTGGCAAGTTCATTGCCAGAGTATGCGGCGACGATCATAAACATGGCCGGCTGCGCCTGTTACAAAGCCGCGCTCACGACGACCCGGCCGCCGCCCTGCACAT
>QGUR01000029.1 GCA_003242205.1 Chloroflexota bacterium
TGATCCCCGCGCGACGCATCAGCTTCCGCCGGATACCGGCGCTGCATCTCCTCCCACGTCAGCCCCTGAAAGATGCCCAGATTGAATTCGCGCAACCGCTCGTCGGCGATCGGTCTGATCCCCTGAGCCGTAGCCAGTATCTCTGCCGTCTGCCAGGCGCGCGCGAGGTCGCTACTGTAGATGGCGCTGAGCCGCGTGGGCCAGTAAGCAGCCAGCGCCCGCGCCTGTTCCAGCCCGACAGCGTTGAGCGGCGTCGCCTCGAACCCCTGCCAGCGACCTTCGACATTCCACGCAGTCTGTCCGTGACGAATCAAATACACTCGTTGAAGTGTCATGCATGCAACCTAAACTGGATTACAAGGGTGGCGTCTTCGAGCAGGCTTGACGCCGTGTGGCAAGAGCGGCAAAATTACGGCCATATAACCTCCAGTATAGCGCACCGGGAGACGGCTTTCCGTGACGACATCTCGTAAAAAGCTCAGCAACCCCCTGACTCTTATCCTCGCTCTCATCGCGGGTTTTGGCCTGATTCTGATGTGCCTTTCGCTCGGGATCGGCGTTGTCCTGTCGGAAGTGACCGGTACGGTCATCGCCGGGTTGTTCGTAGTCGGGCTGATTCTGCTGGTTTTTGGCATCGGTGGGTGGTTCGTAGCCGTCCAGCCGCACCGGCACTTCGATGATATTAATGTGCCGAAGGACATCGCACACCACGACGAACCGCATGGCGAGCATGATATCGTCGTCGCGGAAGAAACCCACATCGTGGAGCCGGATGTCCCGAGCCATTCCTGAGCCATCGCCGGTTGAAGACCTGTTTACCGGCATCGTTCTCAGGCACGGTGAAAGCTCAGCTCTGGCTACCGCGCCTGAAGCCGGTCTGGAGATCATCGCAAGCGGCGATCTGATTATCCGTTACGCGATCCGGTATCAGGGCAAAACGCATTACGCTATCGTCCCCGGGCTGGTCGTCATGGATTATGGCGACCTGCTGACGGGCGAAGAAGCGTGGGATTTTCTGATCAAACGCAGCAATCTGCACCCACGCGCCGAAGTCGCCGGCATCCGTAACGATGGCGCGGACGATATGGTCTTCGTCAAGCAGCTTGATCTGGCGCAACCTGTCGAAGTGCTCGTCTATGCCGACCGCGCCAGCCGTACCCCACTGGCACGTCCAACCGCCCTTATCGGAACGTCAGCCAGTGACTTCCCCCAACGCCTGAGCGCGTACTTGCCGCTCTATCCAAACGTAGCGACGTGGCAATCGGAGGCTCAGTCATGAACGACAGCGAGCTTGACAGCATTTTCAGAGATGACTGGCCGGAAGACCACCGGAGCGGCGTAGTGGCGGTGGTCGGCAAGCCCAATGTCGGCAAGTCAACGCTGATCAACCAGATTCTCGGCCAGAAAGTCGCCGCGGTCACGCCGAAACCGCAAACGACGCGCCGCAACCAGCTTGGCATTTATACCGTGCCGGAGGGCCAGATTCTGTTCGTCGACACGCCGGGGATGCACCAGCCCGTGCATAAACTCGGCGAGTGGATGGTTCGAGACGCGGAGCGCGCGCTCAAGGACGCCGACGTCATCCTCCTGCTCCTCGATGTGTCGCAACTGCCAGACCACGAGGACAGGAATCTCGTCGAGCGCCTGAAACGCCTGAAGGACGACACGCCGCTGTTCCTCGCGCTGAACAAAGCGGACGCGCTCAAACCCGGACAGCGCGAAAGCCACGTCAGCGCGCACGCCGATCTGATCGAGCATGACGGGCTGCACGTGATCAGCGCCCTGAACGGCGATGGCGTGCGCCAACTGATCGATGCCCTGATGGCGCTCATGCCGCTTGGCCCGCGCTATTATCCGGAAGATCAGGTGACGGAGGTCAATCTCCGCACCGTGGCCGCCGAAATCATCCGCGAAAAGGTCATGCTCAATACCGAACAGGAAATTCCCCATGCCACGGCTGTTGAAGTCGAGAGTTTTCAGGAACGCGACGAAAACATGACCTACATCAGCGCGGTGATCTATGTCGAGCGCGATTCGCAAAAGGGGATTGTGATCGGCAAGAACGGCTCGCTCATCAAGAAGATCGGCGCGGAGGCGCGCGCCGAAATCGAGCCGCTGGTCGGCACACCGGTCTATCTGGATTTACGCGTCAAAGTGCTGCCGAACTGGCGCACCGACGACAGGCTGATGAGCAGGCTGGGTTTCAAAACCGGGAAAGAACGCAAGGGCCGGTAGCACGTCGATCACGGCTGCACGCGCGCCTGCTGCATCAGGTATTCCCGCCCTGCGACGACATCGGCTTTGATCTGCTCAATCAGCGCGTCGAGGCTGTCGAAGCGCTCTTCCGGTCGCAACCACGTCTCGAAAGAAACAGTCAGGATTTCGCCATAAATCTCGCGGTCGAAATCGAGCAGATAGGCCTCGACGGTAATATCATCCTCGTCGAAGGTCGGGCGCACGCCGACATTCGTCAGCGCCATATAGCGCTCGTCACCGAGGTAGGCCCAACCGGCATAGATACCGTTGGCAGGAAGCACCTTCTCTGACCAGACGGCGATATTGGCAGTCGGGAAACCAAGCGCGCGCCCGCGCGTGTGGCCGTGGACAACCTCGCCTGTGACCGAATAGGCGCGCCCCAACCAGTCTCGCGCCTGTTCGACACGCCCTTGCTGCAACGCCTCGCGAATGGTCGAACTGCTGATGATGTCGTTTTCGACCAGCACCAGATCGATGACTTCCAGCTCAAAGCCTTTTTCCAGCCCCTGTGCCCGCAGAAATTCGACGTTGCCTTCGCGCTTGTAGCCCATGGCGAAGTCCGCCCCCACCCACAGGGACGACAGGCGCAGGCGTTCGACCAGCAAATCGACGAAATCGGCCGCCCGAACCTGGCGCAGGCGGTGATCGAACGACAGCGTCACCACGACATCGACGCCGAGCTGCCCCAGCAACTCGGCCTTTTCCTCCGGCGTCGTCAGGTAATAGCGCCCTTCCAGCCCTCTCAGAACGATATCCGGATGCGGAAAAAACGTGATCACAACCGCCAGCCGGTTCGTCGCTCTGGCATGCGCCACCAGCTTGCGAATGAGATGCTGGTGACCGCGATGGACGCCATCGAAAACCCCAATCGTGACCACCGACGGCTGATTCACGCGCGTTTCGTCGAGGTTATAGAAATGCTGCATACCCGCTTCCCGTGTCGCCCTCTGCCGGCGGCTAAGTGTATCGCACCACAGCCTACAAGAACACCTTCTGAGGCTTCCACATGCCACCCTCAGCGCGGAGAACAGCGACCAGCCCGCCATTAGGCCCGTAGGCAAACGCGATCGTACCATCCGCCGCCACGCCTGATATCGCCCGACCATGCCGGACGCGATCCACGGCCTCGTCTGTCAGTTCCAGTGAAGGCCAGTCTGCCAGCGCCTGACGCGGCGGAATAAGAAATTGCTCCGGTTCGCCCGCCTCAGACAGGGCCGAAAGCGAAATGCTGTCTTCCAACCGGAATGAGCCGCTAGCAGTACGCACCAGCGCGGTCAAGTACCCGCCGACGCCGAGCGACTGTCCCAGATCATGCGCCAGACTGCGAATATAAGTTCCAGCGCTGCATGTGACATCCAGCGTCAGGTCAGGCGGCGTCCACTCGCATAGATCGAGCGCGTGAATCGTGACGCGACGAGGCTGTCGTTCGACCGTCTGCCCGGCTCGCGCCAGTTCGTAGAGCTTGCGCCCTCCCTGTTTGATGGCGCTGTACATCGGCGGCAGTTGGTCGATCTCGCCGCGAAACGCATCTAGCGCCCGTTCGATCGCTTCCGTGGTGATCCCACCGGGATCGGCCACGGGCGTGACCTCTCCCTCAGCGTCGTAGGTATCGGTCACAGCGCCAAGCCGAACGTGAGCGCGATAGCGCTTTGTGCTATGCATAACATAGTCACTCAGGCGCGTCGCCCCCCCGACACACAGCACCAATACGCCGCTCGCGAGAGGGTCCAGCGTACCGGCGTGTCCGATTTTTTTCATACGGAAAACGCGGCGGGCATGTCCGACCACATCATGACTGGTCATACCCACCGGCTTGTCGATATTGAGGAAACCAAATGGTTGAGAAGCCAACGCCGTTCCGTCTACCCTGCTTTACGTCCGCAGAAGGCGCATTCCGTTCAACACCACCACCAGCACGGGAACCGCGTTCAGGACTACAACATCGGTCTCGCGCGGCTTGCCCTCGGTCAGCGTGCCGGTCTTGTCCAGCGCCAAGGCCGATATCTTACCTGCCGTTTCCAGATATTCGCCACCCTTGATCAGGACGCCAGGCTTCGCGGCCCCGCCGATCCGGGCGACGACCGAAACCGGCGTGGAGATGACAAGAACGGGGAGCGCGAAAGGCACGTCACGGGTAAACTACCGGCCATCCCGCAGGACAAGCGCCGTCGTTGGGGCAACTTCCGGCAGCGTGAGCTATACGGGCTGGATGTATTGCAACGCCTCTTCAAGCGTCGGCGTGGTGACCGTGCCGTGAGCGGTTGTCGATAAGCCGCCACAGATATTCGCCAGCCTCAGGCACATTTCGAGCGATTCGCCACGCAGATGCGCCGCGATAAAGCCCGCATTGAAGCAATCGCCAGCGCCCGTTGTGTCCACGACCTCGACTTTCAATGCAGGAGAGTGGATGACGCGGTCAGCAGTATAGGCATAAGCGCCGTCGCCGCCGCTTTTGAGCACCACCAGCGGCGTGAGCTCCGCCAGACGCTTTCCGGCAGCATCGCGGTCGCTTTCTCCGGTGAGCGCAAGCGCCTCGCTGGTGTTAATCATGAGGACGTCGGTAGCGCGCAGAAGTTCGACCGCACCCGGCGTATCCAGCGTTTTGTCCGTCGACTGGCTATCCACAAACAACGTTCCGCCAACCTCGCGCACTGCTTTCGCCAGCGCCATGCCCGATGGGTCAGTCTCCAGCGCGTTCAGAAGCACGGCTTTAGGCCGGTACTCGTAAACATAGCGCGTCCGGTCCACAGGCTCCAGCCGGTCCATATAGCTGATGAAACCGCGGTCGTTGACATAGGAAAACGCCAGACTGAAAACGCGAACCGGACGATCATGAATGCGTAACAGGCTGCGGTCGACGCCTTCCTTTTCCACCTCGGACAGCACGAACTGGCTGAACAGATCGTTGCCAAAATCGCAGGTCCAACCAACGCGAACGCCAAGACGATGCAGGGCGCGCACCGTATTGAAGGTTCCGCCTGCTTCAATACCCATGCCGGTTCCGAATAAATCGGCCCCCAGCCGTGGCAGTTCGGGCAGGCCGGTGACGATGAGATCGCAGAAATAGGTATCGAAAAGCAGGACATCGTAGGCAGACATGGGCTTCGCTTCTGTTCGTTAAATGACCGCGTCGTGCAGCCTGCGAGACATCCCACCGGCAGGTACGGCCGGCTCGCTGGCTGGCAGCGGCATTATGTTCAGGGGCGACTGATGAGCGCGTCAATCAGCCGCCCCATAATGTCCGATTGGAATCAAGAGAGAGGCGAGGCTTAGCTTCAAACCCCGTTTCGATAGACGATCCGCCCTTCGGCAACGGTCAGGCAAACATTGAAATCATCGTCGAGGAGCGTGAGATCAGCGTCCTTACCCGGCAGCAGGCTGCCCTTGCGCCCGTCAATCCGCAGCGCCCGTGCTGCGTTGCTGCTGCTGGCCTTGACTGCTTCGACCAGCGGCAGACCGGTCGCCGCGATGTAGTTCTTCAGCGCGCGCTCCATCGTCAGGGTGCTGCCTGCCAGCGTGCCATCCGGCAGGCGAACCGCCCCATCACGCACAACGACCGTGCGTTCATCGATCTGGTATTCACCATCGGCCATGCCCGCGCCACGCACCGCATCCGTCACCAGAATGATGCGGTCGGGACCTTTCACTTTCGCCAGAATGCCCATCGCTACCGGATGGACATGGATGTTATCGGCGATCAACTCGCAGGTCAGCGCATCAATGCTCATCGCCGCGCCAAGCGTGCCCGGTTCGCGATGATGCAGCCCGGTCATGGCATTATAGGTGTGCGTTGTCTGCGTTACGCCGAGGTCGACTGCCCGGCGCATCTGCTCGTAGGTTGCAGCCGTGTGCGCGGCGGAAACGACGATATTGCGCCGCACGCACTCCTCGATCAGCCAGTGATTCTCAGGATATTCGGGAGCCAGCGCCAGCAGGCGAACGATGCCGTGATCGAGCCAGGGCAGCGCCTCGTCGCGGGTGGCGCGTCGAATATAGTTGTTATTCTGCGCGCCGCCGCGTTCGGGATTGAGAAATGGGCCTTCTACATGCGCGCCAAGCAGGGTCGCGCCATCTTCCTGCGGCCCCTGCATCTCGACAATGGTTTCAAGCGCGGCATTGATCCTCGCATTGGTATCCGTCCAGGTCGTCGCCAGAAAAGCGGTGACGCCGTGCTGCGCGTAAAACCGCGCCATGCCGCGCAAAGCGTCGGGCGTGGCGTCCATCGCCTCGTGCCCCGCGCCGCCGTGAACGTGAATGTCGATGAACCCGGGCAGCAGCATACGCCCGCCGCCGTCGATGACTTCGGCATTCGTTTCCGGCCCATCGCCAGCCCCAAGCGCCGCGATCTGCCCGTCACGACTGAGCAGCCAGCCCCGTTCGATGATGCCCGACGGCGCGACGATGCGTACGTTGGTCAGTTTGAGCTGCTTCGCCATCCCGCTTTACTCCAGCGGCAGGCGCACGACCTGCCCCGTCTCCGCCGACCGGTAGGCAGCCACAACCACCTCGGTCGCCTTCAGGCCATCATAGCCGGTGATCGAAGGCACGCGATCCTCGCGAATGGACGCGACGAACTCGTTAATTAAGCCCTGATCGGCATCCGAACCCCAGGGTTTGTAAACCGGTCGCCCGCGGTCGTGGCTGTAAACGGTGATCTTCTGCCGGAATGCATCGACGGTCGTGAACCCGCCCTCGCCGACGATTTCCATGGCCAGCCCGCCCCATGTCGGATAATACTTCGGCTTACTCCAGCTACAGTCGATGGTGGCAAACACGCCGTTATCGAAAAGCAGCGAGATCAGGCCGCCGGTTTCGACCTCATCCGTAGCGTCGGCATAGAGAATGGCATTCGTCTCGGCAAAGACCTCGACGACTTCGCTATTCAGATACCAGCGCAGCAGGTCGGTCAGATGGACGGTGTGGTCCATAACCGCACCGCCGCCCGCCAGTTCCTTATCGACAAACCAGGCGCGACTGTCCTTCGGGCAAGAACCCTGATTGGTCGTGTTACAGCCATAGATACGACCCAGCGCGCCGCTGTCGACCACGCGCTTGGCTTCGATCACCGGCGGGCTGAAGCGCATTGGAAAGGCCGTCATCAGTTTGACGCCCGCGCGCTCGCAGGCGTCGATCATCGTCCGGCAGTCCTCGACCGTGGTCGCCAGCGGCTTCTCGCACAGGATATGAACGCCTGCCTCCGCCGCCTGCAACACCAGCGGCAAATGGCGGGCATTCTCCGAACATACCAGCACGCCATCCGGCTTGTCGGCCAGCAGCGCGTCATAACTCTCGTACAGACGCGTGCAGTGCTGTTCGGCAAACGCCTGTCCGCGCGCCAGATCGTCGTCGGCAATACCGAGAAACTCAACATCCGGTACCGCGCGCAGGTTGTTGATATAGCCGTCCGCGTGCAAATGCGCGACGCTCATGATTGCCAGACGCATCAGGCCACCTCCTCAATGCGAACGCTGCGCCCGGTCTGCGCCGAACGTATGACCGCCAGCCCAATTTTGACTGCTTCCAGACCATCTCTCGCGGTCACGCGCGGCGTTTCAATCGCTCCCGTCAGCACGTCATAAAAATGCTTGATCTCCGTCACATAGGGCGACTCCGCCAGCGGCGCGGCAGGCACGCCAACGGCGGGAAGGTCGCGGAGCTGGCTCTCCATGAGGTGGACGCCAACCGGGACGGAACTGCCTGCCGGATGTTCGATCAGCCCGCGTTCCCCGGCAATCTCGAAGCCGGTGAGGAACATCGGAGGCGGATAGACCCAGCCGCCTTCAACGTGTGTTAGCGCGCCATTTTTGTGCCGCAAGATGGCGAGACAATAGTCTCCGGCGGCGTTCGGGTCAACGGTGCGCACGCTACGGGCAAAGACGCTCTCCACCTCACCGGCCACCCAGCGCGCATAATCGAAATCATGGATCATCAGATCGAGGATCATGCCGCCCGATTTCGCCGGATCGAGGAACCAGTTGTCAGCGGCATGGCGCGGCTGAAAGTTGACGCGCTTGAGCCGTGTGACGGCAACGCGGCCAATCTCCCCGCTATCGACGGTCGCCTTGGCCAGCGCATATTCGTTGAAAAAACGCACTACGTGCCCAACCAGGAGATGCACGCCTGCCCGCTCGCACGCATCGATCATCTCCTGAGCGCCGCTCACCGTGAGCGACAACGGCTTTTCACAGATCACATGCTTGCCGGCGGCAGCCGCCTGCAAAGTCATTTCACGATGCAGATAGGTCGGCGTACAAATATCGACAACATCGACATCCGGCAACATCTCGTCAAGCGAGTCATAGACACGCCCGCCATATTTCTGCGCCATGGCCTGCGCTCGTTGCTCATCGAGCGCGACATAGCCCACTATTCTGGCCGGGGTCGCTGCCCACCCTTCGAGATGCGCCGTACCCATAACGCCGACGCCCACCATTCCAACGCGTAACATAGGGGATTCCTTCGAAGCTGCGACGGAGACGCCCGATCTTATTTGACCGCGCCTGCCGTCAAACCGCGAATAAGCTGCCGTGAAAACAGAATATAAAGGACGACCACGGGAATGATCGCCAGCGTCAACGACGCCAACACGGCATTCCAGTCGTTGACAAACTGCCCCAGAAAGACCTGCGCTCCCAGAGTCACCGTCTTGACGTTTTCCGACGGCGCGAGGATAAGCGGAAACCACAGGTCATTCCAGATCGGAATCATGTTGAACACGGCGACCGTGCCGAGAGCCGGGCGCACCAGCGGCAACGTCATCCAGTAGATGCGATATTCGCTCGCGCCATCGACGCGCGCGGCGTCTTTCAGCTCGCGCGGCACCTGGCGCATGAACTGCGTCATGATAAAGATCGCCAGCGGCAATCCTGAGGCAGTATAGACCAGAATCAACGCCCAAAGCGTGTCGGCCAGACCCAGCGCAACCACCAGCCGCAGAATGCCCACCGTACCGAGGCGAATCGGAACCATGATGCCAAGCGCCAGATACAGGCCAAGCAGCGTATTGCCGGGGAAACGATATTCCGCCAGCGCATAGGAGGCCATTGTTCCGGCCAGCAAAATCAGCACCAGCGCGCCGATTGTCACAATCAGGCTGTTGGCGAAATACAGGCCGAAGTTAGCGTTATTGAAAACCGTCTGGTAGCCGACCGGGTCCCACGTTTCGGCGGTCGGCAGCGCGTACGGCATCGCAAAAATCGCCCGCCGGTTCTTGAAAGAATTGACAACCACCAGAAAGATTGGGAAGAGGGCCAGCGCGGTATACAGCAGCAACGCGAGATGCGCCGCCGCCAGTTGCCACAGGCGGCTCAGTTGGAAGCGTCGGGCAACGCGCGTAGTAGAAACATGGGTAGGGTTCAGTGTGGTCGCCATCGCTTAAAGCTGAATGTCCATCTTGAGCAGCCGCCGCTGGAACGTAAACAGGTAGAGCAGCACGCCCGCGAGGATAATGAGCAGCATCATGCCGGCAATTGTCGCGCCCATCGTCGGGTTGCCGGGCTGAAGCTGGATGCCGAAGAACGTGCGATAGAAGAACGTGCCGAGAATGTCGGTGGCGAAGTTCGGCCCGGCAGTCGCCCGCTGCGTCGTATAGATCAGGTCGAAAGCATTGAAATTGCCGACGAAGGTCAGCACCGCGACGATGCCCACCGTCGGCAGAATGAGCGGAAACTTGATCTTCCAGAACACATGCCAGGCCGTTGCGCCGTCCACGCGCGCCGCCTCAATCAGTTCATCGGGAATACTGATGAGCGCCGCCAGAAACAGCATCATCGGAATGCCGACATACTGCCACACCGACACCAGTGACAGGACCGGAAGTGCGGTCGTTTCCAGACCCAGCCACGGCTGATTTTCAATACCAAACAAGCCGAGGATGTCTCCGCTGATGCCCCACAGGGGATTGAGGATCAGCCGCCAGATGAACCCGACAAGCACGACCGACAGCACCGTCGGCGTGAAGATCAGCGTGCGGTAGATGGCGCGGCCTTTGATGAACTGCGAACTGAGCAGCGACGCCAGAAACAACCCAATCGGGTTCTGCACCAGCATATGAATGGCAAAGAATACAAGGTTATTCTTGAGCGCGCCGAAAAAGCGCGGCGCCCACAGCGGTTCCGTCAGCAGGCGCTGGTAATTGTTCAGTCCAACAAAAACGTACTCACCCGATTCACCCGGAGCGTATAAGCTCAGGCGAAGCGAATCGAGCAGCGGAAATATCATGAAGGCGGTATAGATGATGACCGCCGGTGCCAGAAAAACGATGATGTGGATCGGGAATGGCTTGCGCCGCGTCGTCCCGCTTCTCTGCATTCGGCCTGCCTCTGTCTTCTGCCGGGCGGGGAAACCACCCATCCTTGCCCCCTGCGCGGCCCGGCCGGGTGGCAGGGGTATGACCGGTTCCGCCGCCCCGCTGCGCTAAGACCCAAAGCTCTCCCCGGCCTCTTCTCCTGCGCCGGAGAGAGAGGCCGGGGTGCAGGTTACAACATCGAACCGATCACGAATTGCGCTGCTGTGGCTCGTACCACGCCTCAAGGCCGGCCTGTACGGTGTCAGCGGCTTCCTGCGGCGTCACTTCGCCGTTGAGCAACTGCGCGCTCATCGCCCACAGGTCGTTCTCGTTGTTCGGCTCGCCACGAGAGAGAATCTGGTACGACGAGCGAATGGTCGATTCGCATTCGCTGCGCCAGCTCAGGAATTCCTGCGCCAGCGGATCGTCCACCGTGATCTCGTGGTTCGACAGGCTGAAGAAGCCGGGCAGCGCGTTCGAGTAAAGCTGCGCGAACTCGGCCGTGGTCATCCACTCAAGGAAGGCGCGTGCCTCTTCCGGATGCTCGGTCGCCGCGTTCATACCCATCGCGATATCGGTATGGTCGCTGATGTAGCAGGTGTCCGCACCTTCGGGAAGCGGCGGCTTGAAAGCGCCCATCTCGAAGTCGACCAGCGGGCGGAATACCGAGATTTCCCACGAGCCAGCCGGGAAGATGGCTGCCTGGCCGAGCGTGAACATATTCTGCGAGTCGGGGTAAGAAATCGCCTGATAGCCCGGTGGCAGGTATGGCCGCCAGCGCGCCAGCGCTTCGAACGCCTCGAGGAAGCCGCCTTCGTTATATTTGGCGGTTCCTTCGATCAAACCAAGCCGGCCTTCCTCGCCCTTCCAGTAGTTGGGGCCGATGTTCTGGTAGCCCATCGTCGCGGCTTCCCACTGGTCGACAGTGCCCATCGCCAGCGGCACATATCCGGCGTCCTGAATGGTTTGCAGGATCGACAGGAATTCCGCTTCGGTCTCCGGCTCTTCCAGCCCCAGTTCATTGAAAATGTCCTGGTTATAGATGAAACCGTGAATGACCGAGGCCATCGGCACGCAAAAGACGCTGGAACCATCATCGGTAATCCAGGCGCTCTTGGCGACATCGCTGAAGTTCTCCATACCGGGCAGGTCGGTCAGATCGGCCAGATAGCCCTGCTGGAAAAGCTGGAGCGACAGGTCAAACGGGCGGCAGGTGATCAGGTCGCCCGCCGTACCGCCTTCCAGTTTGGCGTTCAGCGCTGCGTTGTACTCGGTCGGCGCTGCCGGCTGAAACTCGACGTTGATGTTCGGGTGCTGCGCTTCAAAGGCTGGAATAATGACCTCATTCCAGATGGCGAGGTCGTCGTTACGCCAGCTTTCGATCGTCAGCGTAACCGTCTCGTCCTGAGCGGCCACAAGTCCAGCGCTCAGGGCTACCGTTAGAATGAATACCAGCGAGAAGAATTTCTTCATACCTAAACACTCCTATATACCAAGTAAGTAAATGAGGTGGCGCGAGTCGTGCCAGCAACTCGTCCCCGATCCCTTGACTTCGGTCGGGAACCACATACCTTACTATAACGCATATTGACACGAACTGGTCTAGCGCCAGTCCAACCCATACCAGACAAGCGCCGCGGCTCCCAAAGCGCTCTCCTGCACCTCTGAAAGAACAAAGCGCAGCCCATCTGCCGTGACGGGCAGCACCCGTCGCCGCAGCTCGCGTTCCGCTTCCGGCAGCAGATACGAAGCCGCCGCCAGCCCCAGCCCGCCGCCCAACACCACCAGCGCCGGGTTCAGAATGCCGGCGCAGCAGGCGATGATCGCGCCCAGCCAGCGCCCACCTTCCGCCAGTACGCGCAGCGCCAGCGCGTCGTTCTGCCCGGCGGCGCGCACCACGTCGGCGGCATCCGGCGTTTCGAGTCTGGCAAGCAAACTCTCAGGATACTCAGCGCGATATTCGAGTACGGCAGCGCGAAAGCCGACGCCAGAGACGTACATCTCCGGGCAACCGCGCAGGCCGCAGGCGCAGGCGCGCCCCTCCGGATCAAGGGAAAGGTGGCCAATCTCGGTCGGAAAAAAGGTCGCGCCGGTGATGAGCTGGCCACCGGTCACCGCGCCACCGCCCAATCCCGTGCCAACCGCGACGTAGACGAAATCGCTGCACTTCCGGGCCGCGCCATAAACCATCTCGCCCAGCGCCAGCGCGTTGGCGTCCTTCTGCATGAACACCGGCATATCCCCAAGCCGCGCCCGCAGGCCGCCGCGCAGATCGACCGACTTCCAGCCCAGATTGACCGCGTTATGAACGAAACCGCTGCTGCTATCCACCTGACCGGGCGAACAAACGCCGACTCCGGCAACCTCACCCGGAGCCTGCGCCATCATGCGCCGCACGCCATCCGCAATCCGGTCGATGACGGCCTCAGCGCCTTCGGCTGCGAGCGTCGGCGTCTGGTCGCGGGCAAGGACGTTGCCCTGCCGGTCCGCCAGCGCAAAGGCGATTTTCGTGCCGCCCATGTCCACGCCGATGGCGTATGGTGCTGTCATGAAAGCCTCACACCTAAGTGATGTCGATCAATCAAGGTCGATTCACGCTGCCGGTCAGATGGGATTCAGCCCCTAATATGCCGCGACCAGCCCGTCCTTGCGCGGATCGGAGCCGCCGAACAGCACACCGGTTTCGGGGTCACGGTTGATAATCTGCCCATCGCCAAAGATGCCGCGAGATATGCCCGATACAGGGCGCACATCATGGCCCATCTCCGCCAGCCGCGCCATCGTCGCCACCGGAATGCCCTCTTCGAGCGCGAGGCGGCTTCCGGCTTCGCCTGTCTCCAGACACCAACGAGGCCGGTTCAACGCTTCCTGCGGATTCAGATCATCGTCCACCATCGCGCTGATGACCTGAAAGTGGCCCTGTGGCTGCATGAAACCACCCATCACGCCAAAGCACGAGTACAGCTCATCGCCGCGCAGCGCCAGACCGGGAATGATGGTGTGGTAAGGACGCTTGCGCGGTTCCAGCCGGTTGGGATGCCCCGGCTCAAGCTCGAACAGCGCGGCGCGACTTTGCAGGAAGATGCCGGTTCCACGCGCCACGATACCGCTGCCCCAGCCGGTATACAGGCTATTGATGAACGAGCAGGCATTGCCCTCTCCGTCGACCACGCTCAGGTAGACCGTGTCGGAACCGGCCAGCGGCATACCATAACCCGGCGGCTGCATGGCCTTTGTGGGCGAGATCAGCGCGCGGCGCTGTGCCGCGTAACTATCGCTCAATAGCTCGAGCACCGGAACGGGCGTTGTCGTCATATCGCAGACGTAGCGCCGGGCATCGGCAAACGCCAGACGCATTGCTTCGACCATCAGGTGGATGCGCTCCGGCGAGTCCCACGGCAGCGCACTCAGGTCAAAGCCAGAAGCGATGTTCATCGCCTGCAATGCCGCAATGCCCTGCCCGTTCGGCGGGCATTCGTAAACCGTCACGCCCCGGTAGCAGGTCGAAATCGGCTCGTCCCACGTCGAACGATGCTCTTTCAGGTCGTCGTGCGTCATCAGGCCGCCCAATTCCTGCAGCGTCGTGACGATGGCATCGGCAATCGGCCCGGTATAAAAGGCTTTCGCCCCGCCATCCGCAATCGCCTGCAACGATTCGGCAAGCTGCGGCAGGCGCACCAACTGGCCCGCTTCGGGAGCCGAACCGCCCGGCAGATAGTCCTCGGTATGAGGGCGCTGGCGCAGAAATTCCTGCGTGCGCGCCCACGCCGCTGCGAACACCGGATGCACCGGAAAGCCGTCACGCGCGTAGGTAATGGCGTCCTGCAGCACGTCCGCCAGCGTCATACGCCCGTGTCGCGCCAGCAGGTCTTCCCAGCCAGCCACCGCGCCCGGTACGCTGACGGCGTGCGCGCTGGTTTCCGGAATTGCCGTCATGCCCTGCTCCAGCAGCATGTCGGCATTCAGCGCCGCCGGGGCACGCCCGCTGCCATTGAGCGCCGTCACCTGCCGGGTACGCGCATCATAAAAGAGGGCAAAACAATCGCCGCCGATACCGGTCGAGGCCGGCTCGGTGACGTTGAGGACAGCGGCGGTAGCGATGGCGGCATCAGCGGCGTTACCGCCTTCGCGCAGGACACGCAGCCCCGCCTGCGAAGCCAAAGGATTACTCGACGCCACCATACCGCGCCTGCCCACCACCATCGAGCGGCGCGACCGAAAATCGAACGACATCAACTTCATGAGCTTCCGTTTCTCCTGCTACGATTGCATGTAATGTAACCGCCGGGATTGAGGGGCGTCAAGCAGCCATGGATACAGCCTGTGTTAGCTTTGGATTTGCTGAGAAGCCGTCGCGCTCCGCCCGATTTCGGCTAGACTTTTGCGGTCAGTTGTTTATGGAAACGGTGGTTATGAAACGACTGGTATCCATTGCCTTTTGCGTCATTGTAATGTTCCTGATTTCAGCACGGCCCGCGCCCGCCCAGAGTTTTCAGGAAGGCAAGCCGCTGGACTGGCCGGTTGCGATGCCTGCCGGGCCGAGCACGTGGCTGCTGGGCCAGCCCTATGGCAACACGACTGGCGCGTTCGCGCGCGGCAGCATGTGGTATTCGGCAGGCCAGCGCCTGCACTTTGGCATCGACATCAGTATGCCGTGTGGCACGCCGCTGGTCGCCGTCGCCGAAGGCGAGGTGCGCGGCGTCGATGACCTCGGTTTCGGCTCCGGCCCGCACAATCTGATCCTGCGCCATGAAGCCTATGGCATCACCACGCTCTACGGGCATCTGCTGGAGCGGCCGCCGCTGGTCAACGGGCAATGGGTGGAGCGCGGGCAGGTCGTCGGGCTGTCAGGCGATCCCGACGGCACGTGCGACTCGCGCCCGCACCTGCATCTCGAAGTGCGTTCGCTGGACTATTTCACCGCCTATAACCCGGTCGAATACATCAACGCTGCCTGGCACAGCCTGTCGACCGTTGGCTCATACAGCGAGCAGGTTTTCCAGCGCGATCTGGATAACCCACGCCGCTGGCTGACGCTGCTTGACCAGCCAACCGTCGCCTTTGGGGGTGGCGCGCTCAACAATTACGCTGCCGCCTGGCCCTCCGGCAGCCAGCCGCCGGCAAACCCACCGCTGCCCCGTGAAGCCAGCCCGCTGCCCGAAAACGCGACCGTGCGCCAGCGCAGGCTCGGTTACGAAGGTTGCTGTTTCTGGCCCTGGTGGCATGCCACCGACCCAAACCTGCTTTACACCATCGACGGCCCCGCCGGGCAACGGGCCAATGTCTACGCCTGGCAAATTGGGCCAGAAACGACTTTCGACATCGTTCAGCAGGCCCCACCGCCCTTCACCTCTCCTGATGGTAGCTACGAACTGCGGCTGGCTGGCGATATGACGGCCATTTACAACACGGCTACGGGCGAAGCGTGGGCGGTTCCGACGAACGGCGAAATCGCAGCCCTCAGCCCTGATAACAGCCGGTTGCTCTGGCTGACGCGCGACGGCCTCTCCATCCCTGGCAGCGAACCACCGCTGACGCAGATCTGGATTTCCGGCGCGCGCGGCGAAAACCCACAGATGATCGCCGAGCAGCGCGGCGGCTCGGCTCGATGGCTCGACTCGGAGCGCGTGCTCATAACCACCAGCGAGCGGCAGGTATCGACGCTGCAGATATATCATGTTGCGGATGGTTCGACCTACGAGTTGGGACGCTGGACGCGGCTGCGCGGTCTGGATGTCGCTCCGGGCGGTGGCCGTCTCATATTCTACCTCACCTTCCAGGACGATCCGCAACTGGATGGGGTCTATGTGATCGACACACAGCCCGGCGCGGTGGCCCGCCAACTGCCGTGGTTTGGCGCATGGAAGTGGCGCGACGCCAGCAGCGTCTATTACATCCCCTTCCAACCGGACGACAATCTGCACAGTCTGGCCTACTACGATCTGGAAACCGGCGAAAACCGGATGCTGGTAACGCCCGATCACATGGCCTTCACCGTCGCGAATGGTGACTGGAGCGTGTCTGCCGATGGGCAGCGTATCGTCTATCTGAACGCCAATGACCTGACCATGTGGCTGCTGGAAATCCAGTAACCGCCACACCTGTCAAAAAGGACAGCCAATTATCTGTCCGAAGGCGCGATGTGCCGCGCGTCCGGTTTCGAGATAGTGAAAGGCGGATATGAGCAGATGCAACTGGGCCAGAGAGGAAAAACCGGACGCCGCCGCGCCACGAGTGCCTCGAAAAACCGTGCGCGTTGTCTCGGCGTTTTCAGCCGGGACGCAATTCTGGCGAGATTGCAATACGGCTCACTATAGCCCATAATATCTCATAATGGACGAAAGTGGACTGGTAGCCATCCATTCGATATGACGATATAATCGAACAGATGTTTCACTATCGATCCGGTTAGCGACATAAAGTATCAGGGATGGCGCAACGAAACCACTGCGCCATCCGTAATCTCTCTCCAGTGTCATCCGCGCCGGCTTTTCAGAACCGATCAGGAGGCCTGCTTGTCAAAACGAGAGTTCACGGCTGCAAACGCCTATCCGTATGACCATTCGTCACCCGTTCGCTGGCTCATCTCGCACGTCATGCGGCGCAAGCTGCTGCTGGGGCTGGTGCTGCTGTTTGGCTTCATCAGCACCTACACCTACACGCTCAGTCCGGTGCTGATCGGGCAGGCCGCCGAAGAAATCATGCATCCAAACGGGCAGTTACAGAACATCGCGCTGCTGATTCTCGGTGTGCTGGTGCTGAGCGGGCTGGCCGATCTGGCGCACTCGCTGAGCATCGAAACACTGGCGCAACATCTGGAAACCGGCACGCGTGAAGAGCTATATGCCAGCCTGCTGGGTAAGAGCCAGACGTTCCACGACCGTCAGCGCGTCGGCGACATCATGGCGCGAGTCACGGACGACACGTTCCAGTTGAACGTCATGATGAACCCAGGTCTGTTCTTTATCTTCACGACCATCCTCGGCATCGCCATGCCGCTGGTGCAAATGGCGCTGCTGCGCGTCGAACTGCTGCTCGTGCCGGTGATCTTCGTGATCGGCTACGTCGTTGCCCTGCGCCATTACACCCGCCAGTTGAACCCGGTGGCACGGCGGCAGCGTGGCCAGTTCGGCAAGCTGAACGCGGTGCTGGAAGAGACCATTTCGGGCATTGAAATTGTCAAGGCCAGCGCTCAGGAACCGTTCGAACGCCATCGTTTCCGCCGCAACGCCCGGCTGTTCCGCGACTTCTTCGTGCGCCAAGGCTTCATCGAAGCGCGCTACCTGCCGCTGCTGCTGTTCGGTATTGCAACCGGGCTCGCCTTTCTGCACGCCATCATCCTCTACCAGGCCGGAAGCCTGTCCATTCCCGAAATTGTCGCCTACATGGGCCTGATGGGCACGCTGCGCTTCCCGACCTTTATCTCGGTCTTTTCGTTCTCGATGGTGCAGCTCGGCCTGGCCAGCGCCGAACGCATCCTGAGCATTATCACGACCGAGACCGAGCTTGACGAAAACATCGGTGGGTACAACCGGCCCGTCGAAGGCGCGATTGAGTTCGAGAATGTGAGCTTCAGCTTCGGCGGGAAAAACGTGCTCGAAAACATCTCGTTCAGGATTCTCCCCGGCCAGACCGTCGCCATCGTCGGGCAGACCGGCTCTGGCAAGACGACGCTGACGCAACTCATCAACCGCACCTATGATGTAACGGCAGGGCGCATTCTGATCGACGGCGTCGACGTGCGTGACTGGGATTTGTCGGCGCTGCGCTCGCAGATTTCAAAGATCGAGCAGGACGTTTTTCTGTTCTCGCGCAGTCTGGCCGAAAACATCGCCTTTGGCGCGCCGGACGCAACCCGTGAAGAGATCGAGCAGGCGGCGAAAGAAGCGCAGGCGCACAACTTCATTATGTCATTCGCCGAAGGTTATGAAACGACAGTCGGCGAGCGCGGCGTGATGCTCTCCGGCGGGCAGCGACAGCGTATCGCGCTGGCCCGCGCCTTCCTGAGCAACCCGCGCATTTTGATCCTCGACGACTCGACGAGTGCGATCGACAGCGCCACCGAGGACGAAATCCAGAAGGCAATCCGGCGAGCGCAGGAAGGGCGCACCACCCTGCTCATCACGCATCGCCTGTCACAGATTCGCTGGGCGGATCATATTCTGGTGCTGGATCGCGGCAGGCTGGTGGCTTCGGGAACGCATGAAGAACTGCTGCGCCGCTCGCCACACTACCGCCGGATCTTCTCGCGTTACGATGTAGATCTGCCGCCGCTTGAGACGCAGCCATTGACGGCCTGATTGGCCCTACTCGCTTTCCGCATTAGGAGGAGTCTCGCTGCATGGGCTTCATTATGGACGGCCTCGATGCCGAGGCGTATGATCGCACTTATAGCGACCGCGATTTGGTGCGCCGCATCGCAGCGTATTTCCGGCCACACCTGCGCCGGATGGCGACGGTCGCCATTGCGATCGTGCTGACCTCACTTGTCGATACCGGGCTTCCAATTGCCATTTCGCGCGCTATTGACCAGCTCGCATTCGACCCGCCACTAGCGGCGCTGATACCAACCGCGGTGCTGATCGCCGCGCTGGCCGGATCGTCGTGGCTGTTTAACTTCATCCGCCGCTCGCTGTCGTCTCAGGTCGTCGGCGATGTCGTGCTGAAAGTGCGCGAGGACGCATTCGACGCCGTGCTCAAGCGCGATCTCTCGTTCTACGATGAGTTTCCGTCCGGCAAGATCGTCAGCCGCGTCACATCAGACTCGCAGGCGTTTTCGAATGTCGTCATGCTGGTGATGGACCTGATGAGCCAGGTTCTGCTGGTCGTTTTGCTGATCGGCTACCTGTTCACGGTCAACGTACAACTGACGCTGATCACGCTGGCGCTCGCTCCGTTCATCATCTTCACCGCGCTCCAGTTCCGCCGGATCGCGCGCAACACGATCACGAAGTCGCGCCGGGCGCGCGCCGTGGTGAGCGCGCATGTTCAGGAAACGGTCGCCGGTATTGGCGTCGCCAAGACCTTCCGTCAGGAACGGGCGATCTACGATGAATTTCTGGATGTCAACAAGCAGTCGTTCAACGTCAATCTGCGAGCCGGTTATGTCTTCAGCGGCATCTTTCCGATCCTCAATATCCTCGCGGGAATCGGTACTGCCGCGCTGGTGTACTTCGGCGGCTTGCAGGTGCAGCAGAACGCGCTCTCGCCCGGCGACTGGTATCTGTTCATTCAGGGCATCGCGCTCTTCTGGTTCCCGCTGACAAGTATCGCCTCGTTTTGGAGCCAGTTCCAGCTCGGCATGGCGGCGGGCGAACGCGTCTTTGCCCTGCTCGACGCGGAGCCGAAGGTCGTGCAGACCGGCAATGTGCGCCTGCCACACATTCACGGCGAAATCCGCTTCGAAAATGTGGATTTCCGTTACAACGAAAAAGAGCAGGTGCTGGAAAATTTCTCGTTGACCATTGCGCCGGGCGAGACGCTGGCGTTGGTTGGCCACACGGGCGCGGGCAAGTCGAGCATCGGCAAGCTGGTCGCCCGCTTCTATGAATTCCAGAGCGGCAGGATCACGATCGACGGTCACGATATCCGCACGCTTGATCTGTCGGCGTACCACGCGAGTCTGGGCATCGTGACGCAGACGCCATTCCTGTTCGATGGTTCGGTGCGGAACAATATCCGCTATGGGCGCAGGGGCGCGACTGACGCCGAGGTAGAACGGGTGGCGCGCATGATCGGCGGCGGCGACTGGATCGACAGCCTGCCCGACGGGCTGGACACCAAGGTCGGCGAACGCGGCAGCAATCTCTCGATGGGCCAGCGGCAGCTTGTCGCGCTGGCGCGCGTGCTGCTGCAGGACCCGCGCATTTTCATTCTGGACGAAGCGACGGCCAGCGTCGACCCCATCACCGAAGCGCTGATTCAGGAAGGGCTGGACGTGGTGCTGAAGAACCGCACATCGATCGTCATCGCGCACCGCCTGTCCACCATCAAGAACGCCGACCGGATCATCGTGCTGAGCAAGGGACGCATCCTCGAAGAAGGCACGCACGAATCACTGCTGGAACAGGGCGGTCACTACGCCGACCTGTATAACACGTATTTCCGCCACCAGTCGCTGGAATATATCGAGCAAACGGCACTCACCACCGGCGGATAAGCAGAGTCGATCTGACGCCCGGCCCATCCCCTGCGGTAGTGCCAGCACACGGCAAATCGCAGGGGGTGGGCCGGCATACCCGCGCTGCCGCAAACAGTGGGTTGTTGAATGCACCCCCCAAAAGATTTATACTTTCTAATCTCCACAGCGTCACAAATCCGCAACCTTCGCGCATACAGTGATGCTGAGGTCGATTCAAGCCGAATCGGCCCGCCGCACCTTAACAACCGAATAGCTCAACGTCCGATCCACGCACTGTGTTCGTAATGCTTGCGCGTTCAGGAGAGTTGACCATGCATTCTTTTTCGAGCGCTGCTGGAGACGTCGTCTATCGGCTACTGCCACGCCACAACCCGGACCCGGAAGACCGTGCCGTCGCCTGGGACCAGTGGTTGAACAGCGGCGGGGCAGACCCGGTTCGCAAGTTCATTCGCTGGAGCAACGGAACCGACACCGACGACGACGAAATTCTTCAGGAAGCGCTCATCACCGCGTACCTTAAGGTCGAACAGGGAGAGTACGAGCTCCGCGACGTGCCGTTCACAGCCTACGTGAAACGGATCGCCTGGTACAAAATCATGGAGGCATCGCGGCGACACGCGGGCAGCGTCCCGCTCGATGAAGCCGCGGAGATCGCCGACGAGCGCAGCGACACGGAGCGAGTCGAATACTGGCGCGAACACGAGGCGCTCCGCACCGCGCTTGCCGAACTACCGCCGAGGCGCAGCCGAGTGATCGTTCTATACGAGAACGGCTACAGTACGGCGGAAATCGCGCAGGAGCTTCGTATCAACGAGGACCTGGTTCGCAAAGAGAAAAGTCTGGGGCTGCGCCAGCTTCGCGATAAGATGGCGCTAGCCGTCGCTCAATAGCCGGATCAATTCCGACCGTTGGGGACACCTGGGCGGGTATCCTACAGGTTTCCACTCGCCCAGGTTTCCACAGCAATAAACCCGATGGGATTGTGACGGCAAACAGGGCCGGCCTTTCCTGGAAGTCAGTGCAAGCGGCGTAACGTCGCAAAAAGCGCTATGTCCCCGGCCACGACCGGCAGAGGTCTGTAAGAGGCTTGCAGCAGAATCATCGCCGGGCATTCCGGTTGCGGCATGAGCGCCTGTCCTCGGCAGACC
>QGUR01000030.1 GCA_003242205.1 Chloroflexota bacterium
ATATCCCCTTTAGTCGCGGGGGCGCGGAGATGTGAAAAAGAAGTAGGTGAATGTAGATCATGTAGTCTTCGGGCACGGGGGCCAACACTTCCCAGTACAGGTGCATGATGAGCCTGCGACCGAGCCAGAATTCCCGCCCGCCGATATCGTGGCCGAGAAAGCGCGCGAACTCGCCAAAGACGACATCCCCGTTTGCCGGCGCATGCACGGACGGGCGCTCGAAGCGCTTTTCGGGATAAAGCTCGTAGACCTGATAGCGGAAGATGCCATCATCGCGCCCCCACGCCAGCCGCATGACCTCAGACCGGCGCAGCGCGGAGATGACCTGATTTTCCCGAACCGGCGTCTGCTCGTATGCGCCCACCCCTTCGGGCGCGCTGTCCACGAAATAGACCACGCCCTCCAGTTCCTCAAGCCGCGTCGGGGCGACCTCCGTGCGAATATCCTCCAGCGGGAAGAAGAACGGCAGCCGTTTCACGCCCGGCGCGACGACGACCAGCGGTTCGTCTTCGTTCGCCAGATAGACCTCCAACCCCGCGACGACGTTCATCAGCGCCTCGTTGCCCGATTGATAACGGGCGACATCGTCGGGCAGTTTATCGCTCCAGAGCCAGTCCCAGCCCGCATAGGGATCGTAAAGCGGAATGACGATGCCGGGCACGCTCAATGCGATGATCGCAAGCGCCAGCAACGCGCGCTTTCCGCCGCTGGCGAAAGCCTCCGGCCTGATCCAGTGGGCCAGAATAACCGCCGTCGGCAGCAGCATCAGCGGCACGATCGCGAACGACAGACGGTAGTGATAGCTGTAGGAAAAGAACCACGTGATGAAATAGGGGAAAGCCAGCGCCAGCGCCCAGCCAATGACCGACGCTGCGCGCCACCTCCCCGCGCTCCAGCGCGCCCGCGCATAACGCCCCAGCGTGACGCTGAGGATCGCCGCGCCAGTCGCCAGCGCCAGCCATTCCAGCGGCGTCATGCGATGCGGCTGGATGATGGAAGGCAGCAGGCCAAGCAAAACGAAACCCAGCCCGACAACGCCAGCGGGAACCGGCGGGCGCTCCCGCGAGCCGAAGTACAGCCAGCCCATGAGCACGAGCAGGCCCAGCAATGGCCAGCCGAATTCACTACCGCTTTGCTGCGCCATCGTCTGCCAGAAAGCGGGCGGCAGCACCAGCGGCGGATGCCCCAGAAGCAGGTTACGGAGATACCAGACCGCTCCCAGCGGCAGGCAGGCCAGCCCGACGATCAGCGCGACCTCAAAGCGGGGCCACCAGCCACGCAGGTCGAAGCGCACGCGCACCAGATCGAGCGCCAGCAGCAGCAGCACGCCCCAGACAAACGCGCCCGCCGTCGGCTTGGTCCACATTGCCACGCCGAAGAGCAGCCCGGCAATCAGCGCGTAGCGGCGGCGCGGTTCCTGCCCCAGCCACGCCATCAGGAAAAAGGCCGCCGAAGCGGTAAACGTAAACGTCACCGGGATTTCAAGGTCGCCAAAGCGCGACCACTCGCCGACATGCGGATACAGCGCCCAGATCGCCGCGGCGAAGATGCCCGCGCGGCGATTGAACAGCCGCGAACCGAGCACGTACACCGCCAGAATAGCGCCGGTATGCAGGAAGATGATGACGGCCCGCGCCGCGTGATCGTCGATGCCGCCGGCAGCCAGTTGGCCATAGGTGAACAGGAGCGGCAAAAACTGCGGATAGTAGCCGATGGTGTCGGGAATATGGCCGAGCAGCGCATACAGGCGGCCCTCATAGCCGTAGACCCAGAGCGCGTCATAGGCGGTAAACGGCCAATAGGCGATACCAAACCAGCGCACGACCAGCGCCGCGCCAGTCAGCAGTAACAGCAGCTTTTCATCGAATGCCAGCGGGCGCGACGAACGCTCGGACGGTTCGGGGACGGGCCTGCGCTTGCGGAACGCCAGCGCCGCGCCCGCCAGCGCCAGCGCGAACGTGCCGCCGAGCACGGGTTCGAGTTGCAGCGCGGGCTGGCCGGGCGGGCCAAACGCGCTCAGGAGGAACATCCACGCAGTGAGCAGCGCCGGGCCGAAGGCAAAGGCCACGCACAGCACCAGCGGGCGGTCGCGCCAGTCGCGGCGCGGCAGCAGCGCCAGCGCCCACGGCAAACCCAGTCCGAAGAAAATCCAGACGAAAGCCGGCGTTGCCGCCAGCGTTGATTGCATCCAGTACGGCATGTTCAGGCGAGGCTAAGGCGAGCGGCCAAACCGCGCAGCCTGCGCGACGCCAAGCGCGCCGAGCAGGCCAATGGCCGGGTAAACGGGCAGATAGTAGCGTTGCCATTCCAGCGGCGTCAAGAGCCATGTTGCCAGCAGCAGGCCGAGCGCCCAGACGCCGGTAACCCAGCGCGTGGCGAGGGGTATGTCCTGTCGCCGCAGCAGCGCCCACGCGCCGAGCGCTGCCAGCGCAATGACCAGCAGCGATCCGGGCAGCGATCCGCCGATGCTGACGCCGCGCAAAAGCGAACCCTCATAGCGCGCGATTTCCCCGGCGATCCAGAGGCCAAATTCCGGCGCTTCATAATATTGCGGCAGCACGACAAACGCCTGCCGGAAAAACCCGGCCAACTGATCGGCGCGGCCGCCATAGCCGCCGAATAACGCGATCTGAAGATCGAGCAGCGCCGCGCGGTCGTTCAACGTCCGGCCGAGCATATGCAGCGGGTTTTGCCCCCACCAGACCGGGTTGAGGGCGACGAACCCGGCAACCGCCAGCGCCGACGCCGCCAGCAACAGCGCCAGAGAGCGCACGAGCGCGCCGCCGGACACACGCCGCAGGGCCAGTCGTTCCAGCAGCGCATAGCCCCCGCAGGCCGCGAACACGAGCGCGACCGTGAGGGCGTTGCTGTGTTTCGCCGCCAGCGCCAGCCCCGCCGCCACGCCCAGCAACAGCGCGGAAACCAGCGTGCGCTTGCTCAGAAAATACAGACTCGCCAGCACCACCAGCAGTTCGGTGAGCAGCAGCGAGCCTTCCATCATCGCGCGGCGGCCATTGAGCAGCACCGCCGGATTGAGCGCGTAATAGGCGCTGGCCAGATAGGCGACCGCCCGGCCGCCGGCGACCTGACCGAGCGCAAACAACAGCCAGACGCTGGCGACCAGCAACAAGGCGGATGGCCAGCGCGACACCAGTAGCAGGCTGGGCGACGGCTCATGGCCCGCGCGCTGGTTGTAGTCCCGATCCGCGCCCCAGTCCCACTGACCGTTGATGTCGGCCAACTGATAGCCGGCCAGATGCCAGCTCAGCCCCATGGCGTAGCGGGCGAGGCTGCCGTTGAGGATACGCAGCGCCTGCAAGTCCGGTTCGGGCGGTTCGGGGCGGTACTGGAGGCGCGCAGGATCGCGCTCCATGAACAGGTAGGCGTAATCGTGCGTCAGGTAAATCTGCGTCGCTTCGTCGGCGTGGAACGGAACGAGCGGCGTCCCGGCAAGGACATAGACGCTAAGCAGCGCAAGCCAGAGCAAAGCGCTTGCGCTGCGACCGGGACGCGGAAAAACGGATGGCATGGGCATGGTTCAGGCGCAAGGCGCGCCGCCTGCCCGCCGGAGACAGCGCGGGCAAAGCGGCGGCAGTCCGGCGCTAGACAATCGTCACCAGCGTCTTGTTCTGTTCGACGCTGTTGCCGGGTTGCACGTGGATACGCTGTACCGTGCCATCGCGCGGGGCCTTCAACTCGTTCTGCATTTTCATCGATTCGAGCACAACGACGGTTTCGCCGCCCTTGACCGCCTGCCCTTCCGAGACGGGGATGGCGACCACCAGGCCCGGCATCGGCGCGCGAATCGAAATCTCGCCGCTGTCCACTTCTGGCCCGCCGCGCCGCGCCGACAGCAGTTGCGCGCGCTCGTCCTGAACATCGGCGACGAACAGGCGGCCACGCATCAGCACTTCGTACTTGCCGCCGCGCTCTTCGACCAGCACCTCGTGCGAGACGTTGTCCATGATGACGGAATACAGCGACGAATCGCCGAACGTTCGAAAGTCGACCTTGCGCCTCTCGCCATTCACCAGCAGGCTGCCGTCCTGCTGCGTTTCGATGACAAAGCGCACGCCGTTGATGGTGGTGATGTATTTCATGATGCGCTAGCGATGCATCCTTTCCCAGCGACCGACCCATTTCCAGTTGCTGGTGTCGCGCGCGCTCTGTTTGACAATCTGCCCGGCGAGCTGGCGGCGGCGGTGCGCGACGAGCGTCGCCAGAATGGCCGCCGTTTCCAGATCCTCTTCCTTCGGCTCGGTCTCATAGGTCGTCATGCTGAACCGCTCTTCGACGAACCGCGTGTCGAACATGCCGGCCAGAAAACTGAAGCTCTCCAGCAGGTTCTGGTGAAATGGGATGTTGTGCTTGATGCCGGTAATGCGAAACTCCTCCAGCGCCCGGCGCATACGCAGCATCGCTTCGGCGCGGTTTTCGCCCCAGCAGATGAGCTTGGCCAGCATGTTGTCGTAGTATGGCGTGATTTCCGCGCCGGGGAAAATGCCGCTATCGACGCGCACGCCCGGCCCGGTCGGCATAATCAATGTGCTGATCGTGCCGACCGACGGCAGGAAGTCGTTATACGGGTCTTCGGCATTGATGCGGCATTCCACCGCCCAGCCCTGTGGCTTCAGCAGGTTTTCCGTCGGCCCCATGCGCCGGCCACGGGCGATACGAATTTGCTCCTTCACCAGATCGACACCGGAAACGATCTCCGTCACCGGATGCTCGACCTGAAGGCGGGTGTTCATCTCCAGAAAGTAGAAGTTCTTGTCCTTATCGACGAGGCATTCAATCGTACCGGCATTGACATAACCGACCGCCTCGGCGGCGCGTACGCACATCTCGCCCATGCGGCGGCGCAGGTCGTCGTCCATGAACGGGCTGGGCGCTTCTTCGACCAGCTTCTGATGCCGCCGCTGGATGGAACACTCGCGCTCGGCCAGATGCACGGTGTTGCCGTGCATGTCCGCCAGAATTTGAAACTCGATATGGCGCGCGCCTTCCAGCAGCCGTTCAAGGTATACCGAACCGTCGCCGAACGCGGCCTCCGCCTCGCGCCGGGCCACCGCCAGCGCTTCGGGCAGTTCTTCAGCGCTGCGAACGATCCGCATACCCTTGCCGCCGCCGCCCGCCGCCGCCTTGACCAGCAGGGGAAAACCGACCTCGCGTTCCGCCGCCGCCAGTATTTCTTCATCGCGCAGCCCCGGCTCGGTTCCCGGCACGACCGGCACGCCCGCTTTCTTCACCGTTTCGCGGGCGCGCTGCTTGTCGCCCATGATGGCGATGGCCTGCGGCGTCGGGCCGATGAAGATTTTGCCCGCGTCGGCGACTGCCTGCGCGAACGCCTCGCGCTCCGACAGGAAGCCGTAGCCCGGATGCACCGCGTCCGCGCCGGTCTTGTTCATGGCGTCGATGATGTTTTCGATTTTGAGATAGCTCTCGCGCGGGGACGGCGGCCCGATGTAGACCGCTTCGTCGGCATAGCGCGTGTGCAGGCTGGTGCGGTCGGCATCCGAGTAAACCGCGACGGTACGGATACCGAGTTCGCGGCAGGCGCGCACGATCCGCACCGCGATCTCGCCCCGGTTGGCGATCAGCACCTTGTTGATCTTTGTCTGGGTTGGCTCGTGGGAATTACGCTCCATACGGTCGCCTCTTATTGCTGGCGCGCCAGCACGTCATGAACGCCGTTCTCGCGCGTCACGTTGGGCGTGATGTCGATAAATTCGGCCTGCGTGCAGCCATCCAGCGACGAGCAGCCGATATAGCTGAGGCCGGAACGCAGGCCCCGGCAGAAGGACTGCAGCACGTCGCGGGTTGCCCCCTTGTACGGAACCAGCGCGTCGGCCCCTTCCTCATAAACCGACTGCGCATCGCGCGCCGTCAGCGACACGGCGACGTCTTTCGACGCCATGCCACGGTATTGTTTGTACAGGTTGCCACTGATTTCAAGCAGCGTGCCGGGCGTGTCGTCGGTTCCCGCGAGCACATTGCCAAGCATGACCATGCTGGCCCCGGCGACCAGCGCTTTCATCGCATCGCCGGAATTGCGGATGCCGCCGTCCGCGATCACGCTGCCAGGGGCGGCCTGCGCGCATTCCAGCACCGCGTCAAGCTGCGGCACGCCGACGCCCGTCACGATGCGCGTCGTGCAGACGGACCCCGCGCCGATGCCGACACGGAAAATATCCGCGCCCCACGCTTTGGTATCGTACACCGCTTCTTTGGTCGCAATCGACCCGATCATGATGGGATGGTCGGGATAATGCTCGACCAGCCATTCGACGGTGCGTTTGGCCTTGATGGAATGCGCGTGAGCGATGTCGATGGAGATGATGATGTTCGGGCCGGGATTAAAGCGCGGCACGCGCTCGGTATAGTCGTTGACGCTGATCGAGAGCACCACCGGATAGTCGTCGGGAATGCCGGATTCTTCCAGCATCTCGCGCTGCTGTTCCGGCGTGCAGTTACGATGCAGCACCGGCAGCCCGCCCAGCTCGTACAGCGTGCGGCACAACTGCGCGCTGCTGACCGTATCCATGGCCGCGTTACAGATCGGGATACGTAACTTGATCGTCCGCCCCAGACGCTGGCACTTGAGTTCCGTTTCGAGGCTGACATTGTCGCGTGTTTCAACCTCGGAATAACGCGGCTTGATCAGAACGTCATCGAACGTACGCATTTGTTTTCCTCACTAATGCCCGCAGGTTACAGCGGGATATTGCCATGCTTGCGCGCCGGGTTGGCGTCGCGCTTGTTTTGCATCGCTTCGAGCGCATTGATGAGCCGGGGACGGGTGTCGCGCGGCTCGATGATATCGTCTACGTAACCGTGCGCTGCCGCCACATAGGGCGTGGCGAATTTCGCTCGATATTCCGCCACCAGCTCGGCCTTGCGCGCGTTCACGTCTTCCGCCTCGTTCAGCTCACGCCGGAAGATGATGCCGACCGCGCCTTCCGGCCCCATGACGGCGATTTCGGCCGTAGGCCATGCAAAGTTCAAATCGCCCCGAATGTGTTTGCTGCTCATGACGCAGTACGCGCCGCCATACGCCTTGCGCGTGATGACGGTCAGCTTGGGCACGGTACACTCGCAGTAGGCGTAAAGCAGCTTCGCCCCGGCGCGAATGATGCCGCCGTGTTCCTGATGTGTTCCCGGCATGAAGCCCGGCACATCGACGAACGTGACCACCGGGATATTGAACGCATCGCAGAAACGGATGAAGCGCGCCGCTTTCTCGCTGGCGTCGATGTCGAGCACCCCGGCCAGCACCGCCGGCTGGTTGGCGACAATGCCCACACTGTGCCCGCCAAGCCGCGCCATGCCGACGATGATGTTCGGCGCGAAGGCTTCATGCAGCTCGAAGAAGCGCCCGTCGTCTACCACCCGGTGAATGACCTCTTTCATGTCATACGGCTTGTTCGGGTTGTCGGGCACGATGTCATCCAGCTCCGCATCCGCGCGCAGCGGGTCGTCGGTCGTCGGCACGAACGGCGGGTCTTCCATATTGTTCTGCGGGATGAACGAGAGCAGCTCGCGCACCAGCAGCAGGGTTTCGGTTTCGTTTTCGCCGACGACATGGCAAACGCCGCTCTTGGCCGCGTGCACGCTCGCGCCGCCCAGTTCCTCGAACGTGACATCTTCGTGGGTCACGCTTTTGACGACATCCGGCCCGGTGACGAACATATAGCTGGTGTTCTTGACCATGAAGATGAAATCGGTCAGCGCCGGGCTGTAGACCGCGCCGCCCGCGCACGGCCCCATGATGACGCTCAACTGAGGGATGACGCCACTGCTGAGCGTGTTCCGCAGGAAGATATCGGCATAGCCGCCCAGACTGACGACGCCTTCCTGAATGCGCGCCCCGCCGCTGTCGTTCAGGCCGATGATCGGCGCGCCGGTTTTCAGGGCCATGTCCATGATCTTGACGATCTTGCTGGCGTGGGCTTCGCTCAGGCTGCCGCCCATGACCGTGAAGTCCTGAGAGTAAACATAGACCAGCCGCCCGTCAATCGTGCCATAGCCGGTCACGACGCTATCGCCCAGAAAGCGCTGTTTGTCCATGCCGAAGTCATGCGAGCGGTGTTGAACAAAAGCGTCGAGTTCGCGGAAGCTACCCGGATCGAGCAAAATATCAAGCCGCTCTCGCGCGGTATTGCGCCCCGAGTCGTGCTGGCGTTTGATGCGTTCTTCGCCACCGCCCACCCGGCCCTGCTCCCGCTTAAGGCGCAGTTCTTCAATCTTGGGATTCAATGTCATTCGCTGACTTCTCCGTCCCTTGAGGCCGCCCGGCCTTGAGATCGTAATAGGTGGCGACCAGAATTACGACGACGCAAAACGTACTGAAAATCAGCACAGGCAGCCGCTGCCGGTCATATTCCGCCTGCGTGAACAGCACCCATCGGGCAATGTTATAACTGGCGAAAATGACGATTACGGCTACCGCAATGCGTTTGGCATACCGGCGACCCCATATCAGGTAATACGTTACGACGAGAAACAGAAACGCCCACAGCACGCCGCCGACAACCGGCAGCGCCTGCGGCTGGCTGGCAACCGCCGCGACTTCGGGCGGCGTTTGCAGCGCGTAAATTACCCCACCAAGCTGTATGACGGCCAGCAGGCCAGTCCAGAAATGCAACCGGATGCGACAGCCGGGGAGGATCAGGTCACGTTTGGTATCCACAGTCATAACACGCGGCGCATTATAGCGTAGCGAAATCCGGCTGTCAGGACATACCGGCTGGGCGCGGGCATTTGCGTCACGAACGGTAAGCAAACCGTGATTATAGCTTATAAACCTAACCCCCTCTCCAAATCGTGTCCGATTTAGAGAGGGGAATTGTGAACCGCAAATACGTGTAGGGGCGACGCGGCGCGTCGCCCGCCGAGGGCTAAAGCCCTCGGCTAGTGAAACCAGTCCACTAAAGGGGCTGGACGGATTGTCTGGCGACGTAGGAAACCTCACCCCCTAACCCCCTCTCCAAATCGTGTCCGATTTGGAGAGGGGGAACCAGACAAGTGCAGCGCTGCTATGTCCGTGCAAGCACCGTCGCATACGCTGGCTCCCCTTCTCCAAAACACGAAAAACGCGTGTTTTAGAGAAGGGGCCGGGGGATGAGGTTCCGGTGTTCGCTATAGGTCAAGGCTCTTGGATGCAGGAGTGCGGGCGACGCGGCGCGTCGCCCCTACAGGCGTCCTCGGCTCGCAGTTCCCCCTCTCTACGGCGCGTTTTTCGCCGTGGAGAGGGCAGCAGCGGGTCGGCGCTGCCGACCGTAGTCGAAGCGCAGCGAGACCGCAGGCATAGGGGGTGAGGTTCTACCCCTCGCCCGCGGCGCGCGCCTGCGCCTCGATGGCTGCCTCGCGCGTCTGGGCGGCGCGGATGCGCTCCATGTCGAACTTGGTCTCGCGCTCGAAGGTGTAGATGCCGTTGTCTTCCTGATACACGTCCGTGAGCTGGGTGTAGCAGTAGCCGAACATGTTCGGGTTGTCTAACAGGACGGACACCAGCCCTTCGAAGCGCTCGTAAAACTCCTCGATGGATTTGGGCCGGTCGCCATAGCCCCACGAGTCATCGCCGGGTTTGGCGGTCGGCTTCCACCAGATGCCGCCGAACTCGCTCACGAAATACGGCTGGCCGCGATACGGCAGCGACCACGCGCGCTTATCCTTGAAACGGTCGGGCTGGCGCATGTTGTCCGGCGCGTTCAGGTAGGGCCAGTCCTCGCGCTCTTCGCCGCCGCTGTGCCGCGCGGCGAAGGCCGCCACATCCTGCGTGTAATCGTGGCTGTCGTAGACATCGGTTTCGAGGACACGGTGCGAGTAACCCGATGCGTCGAGCACCGGGCGCGTCGTGTCCATGGCCTTGGTCGCAAGGAACAGCCCGCGTGTCACCACATCGAGATCGGTGATGCGGTCGCCGATGGTCTGCCACGTTTCGTTGAGCGGGCACCAGCCGATGATGCTCGGATGCGAGTAGTCACGCTCCAGCGCTTCCAGCCACTCGGTAAGATAAGACGCGGTCGGCTTCTGGTGGTCGCTGTCCGGCCCGTGAGTGCGGCAACCCCAGTCGCCGAACTCGCCCCACACCAGATAGCCGAGGCGGTCGGCGTGATAGAGGAAGCGTTCTTCAAACACTTTCTGATGCAGGCGCGCGCCGTTAAACCCGGCCTGCAGGCTCAGCTCGATGTCACGAACCAGCGCTTCGTCGCTCGGCGCGGTCATGATGCCGTCGGGATAGTAGCCCTGATCGAGCACGAGGCGCTGGAAGATCGTCTGGCCGTTGATCTGCACGGCCTTGCCGTTGATGCTGACGCTCCGCAGCCCGGCATACGATTTCACCTGATCGACCACCTGCCCGCTGGCATCGAGCAGTGTCAGCATCAGGTCGTAGAGATGCGGGTCGGCGGGCGACCAAAGCCGGCGGCGATCTTCGGGGATGTTGAGGTCGAGCCGCGGCGTGAAGTCGAGGCCCACGGGGACCTCGACGGCCGTCACGACGCCATCCGCGTCGCTCAGCTCGGCGCGCAGACGCCCACCCGGCAGGTTGCCCGCCAGCGGCTGCTCGATGACGAAACGGCTGTTGGTCACATCCGGCGTGATGCGGGCGCGGCGCAGATAAACATCGGGAACCGGCTCCAGCCACACCGTTTGCCAGATGCCGGTCGTGCGCGTGTAGAAAACGGTGTAGTTGCCGAATTTCTGCGACTGCTTGCCGCGCGGCTGTGGCACGTCGTGGCGGTCGCGCGCGCGCACGACAATCGTGATCTGCTCGCCCGGCCCGGCGACGCCGCTCAGGTCGCACGAGAACGGCGTGAAGCCACCGCGATGCCGCCCCACCTCGACGCCGTTGACCCAGACGGTGGCGTCATAATCGACCGCCTGAAAATGCAGCAGCACGCGCCTCCCCTGCCACTCCGCGGGAATATCGACCACGCGGCGATACCAGACGGCGTTGAGAAAATCGCGGTTATGCACGCCGGACAGCTCGGACTCCGGGCAGAACGGGACGATGATGCGATCGTTCAACTCGCGTTCGAGCAAACCGCGCTCCAGTCCGGAATCGCCCTGATCGATCTCGAACTGCCACTCGCCATTCAGGCACAGCCAATCGGGACGCACAAACTGCGGGCGGGGATATTCACTGCGTGGGATCGTCATGAAGCTTGTTTCTCCTGTGTAGAGAGCGTGTGTGGCCGCGCTCACCAGGCGGCGCGGCGCTCGGGTAAAGGATCGACCGTGTAAGCCATGCGGTCGCATAGCCGAGAGAACAGTTCCAGCTTAACCGGCGCGTAGTCAGGATTATCCCACTGATTGTGCGTTTCGTTCGGGTCGCGTTCCAGATCGTACAACTCGCCGCCGACGCCATGAACGGCGACCAGCTTGTAGCGCTCCGTCCGCACCATCGTCGCCTGCGCTGTCGGGTCGCGGTGCCATGGCATGGCGTTGTAATACTCGCAGTAGATGTCGTCCCGGTGCTGGTCCAGCGGCGCTTCGCCGGTCAGCATGGGCCAGAGCGAGCGGCCCTGCATCCCCGGATACCTTGGCAGCCCTGCCGCTTCAAGCAACGTCGGCGCGATGTCCACCAGTTCGACCAGCGCCGTGCTGCGCTGGCCCTGCAGCACGGTTCCCGGCATCGACACGATCAGCGGGACTTTGATCGCAGGCTCGTAGAAATACGGCCCCTTGAGATAAATCCCGTGGTCGCCCAGCATCTCGCCGTGGTCGGACATGAAGATCACGATCGTGTTTTCAAGCTGGCCTGTCTCTTCCAGCGCGTCGAGCATACGCCCGACCTGCGCGTCGATCAGGTCAATCATCGCCCAGTAGGCGGCGCGCACGTAGCGATGTTCATCCTCCGACATTTCGGTGAACGCGTGCAGATGCGGCGTGTTGTACGACTGTCCGTGATCGATCTGCTGGAACAACGGCTTGTTCGCCAGTTCGCCCTCGACATAGTTCGGCAGCGGGATTTCGTCGAGGCGTTCCAGATAGCGTTCCAGATACTCGGCGGGTGGGTCGAACGGGTGGTGCGGATCGAAGATGTTGACAGAGAACAGCCACGGATAGTCGTAGTCCGCGTTGGCGCGAATGAAGTTGATCGCCTTTTCGGCGCACCACGTCGTCTGGTGATATTCGACGGGCATCCCGATGCTGACCTGCTTCGAGCGTTCGGACGGCCTCACGTCGTATTTGACGCCGCGCTCGATCAGCCAGTTGCCGTATTCGTTCGTCGGCCATTCCGGGCGCGGGTGGTGCGACCAGTGAAACTCGTCGTAGCCATCGTCGATGCGCCGCTCGGTCCCTTTATTGACCGAAGGATTGCAGGTCGAAGTATGCAGCTTGCCGGAAAGGCCGTTGATGTAACCCGCGCCCTCTTTCAGCAGGCGGGTGACGAAAACTTCATCTTTGGGAATATCCTGCCCGTTCTGGCGACAGCGCGTCGTGCGCGGGTAACGCCCGGTCAGAAACGAGGCGCGGCTCGGCGTGCAGACCGGGCTTTGCGAAAAGCTGTTCTCGAAAAGCACGCCGCGTTCGGCCAGCCGGTCGATGTTCGGCGTGTGCACAAACGGATTTCCATAGCAGCCCAACGTATCGAAGCGCTGCTGGTCGGTACAGATCCATAACACATTTGGAGCTTGAGTCGGCATTGCGTGTGTCCCTGAAACGAGCGCTCTACTGTTTGACAGCGCCGGCAAGACCTTCAACAAACTGGCGCTGGGCGAAGAAAAACACCAGCACGATCGGAATTAATGACAGCGTCGCCGCTGCCGCCATGCCCGACCAGTCGATTTCGTTTTCGCCGATGAAGGCGAACAGGCCCACGCTGAGCGTGCGCAGGTCGGGGCGGCTAAACGTGAACACGAGCGGCACGAGGAAGTTATTCCACGCCTGCAGGAACGTCAGCACGCTCACCGTGGCGATGACCGGCCGGCTCAGCGGCAGCATGACGCGCCAGTACACCTGCAGGAAATTCGCGCCGTCCAGCACCGCCGCCTCTTCCAGCTCCTTCGGCACGCTGCGGAAGAACGCCGCGAACAGCAGGATATGGATGACGTGGCCGGAACTAAGCACGAGGATCGGGCCGAGCAGCGTATTCAACAAACCCAGCGCCCCGGCGATCTGGACGGTCGGGATGATGGTGTAGCCAAGCGGCACAAAGACGGTGGCGACGAGCAGGCCGAGGATGAAGCGCTGGCCGATGAATTTAAACCGGCCCAGCACGTAACCGGACAGGCTGGTATGGAACACCACCAGCGCGACCGTCGCGACCGTGATAACGACAGTGTTGATCATATAGCGGCTGAAGTTGGCCTGTACCCAGGCGCGCTCATAGTTTTCCCAGCGCCATTCGGAAGGCACGAGGTTCAGGCCGCTGGCGAAGATTTCCCGTGACGTCTTGAGCGAAGCCGAGACCATCCACAGGAACGGGTAAACCCACACGAGGCAGACGACGAGCAGGATCAGGACGGTGATGATGCGCCGCAGATCCCACTTCCATTCGCTGACGAAGCCGGGAAGCAGTCGTTGTCTCATAGTTCGTTTCGCTTTCGCCGCAGGTACGCCACCACGACGCCCTGCATCGCCGCCAGCGCCAGCGTCGCCAAACCGAAAAAGACCGCCGCCGCCGAGGCATAACCAAGGCGCGGAATGCTGGAGTTGAACGCCCAGCGATAGATGTAGACTTCCACGACTTCCGTCCGCAGGAAGGGGCCGCCGCCGGTCAGCGTGAGAATCAGGTCGAAAACGCGCAGGGTGTCGAGCGCGGTGATGACGAGAATCAGCAGGCCAAACGGCAGCAGCACCGGCACGGTGATATAGCGAAACACCTGCCGCGGGTTCGCGCCATCGACCTGTGCTGCCTCGTACAGCTCTTTCGGAACCGTCTGTAACGCCGCCAGCCAGTACACCAGCGTCACGCCGAACCACTTCCAGATGTGAATGCCCATAGCGGTATAGAGCGCGCTGTTGGCCTGTCCGAGAAAGTTGATCGGGCGGTCGACCAGCCCCGTTTCGAGCAGGAAGCGATTGACCGGCCCGCCGACCGGATCGAACACAAACGTCATGACGACGCCGATGATGGCCGTCGTCGTAATGACGGGCAGGAACAGCGCCGTGCGAAACAGGTTGGCAAATGGCAGGCGTGGATCGTTCAGGATGATCGCGACGATGAGCGCCAGCGAGACGCGGATCGGCACCGTGATGACCATAAACAGGATCGTGTTGTTGAAGGCGTTCCAGAACAGCGGATCGTTCGCCACCTCGATGTAGTTGTCGAGGCCGATGAACCGCGCATTGCTGGTAAAGCCGTTCCAGTCGAGCAGCGAGAAGTAGAGACTGCTGACGACCGGATAAAGCACGAACAGCACGAACAACAACAGCGACGGCGCGAGGAACAGGTAAATCCAGCGGTCGTGCCAGAGCTGTCTTAAAACGGAGCGGGACGCCGGCGGCAGCGCCGGCGTCATGCCTGAGTACGAATCCTGCATCCGGACGGTGCTCATCAGAATGTCCGGCCTTTTCTGCTACTGGTAGAACTCACTGGTGTAGTCCTGCCCGCGCTCCCAGTTGTCGAAGACCCAGTCATCCTGGCTGACCTCGAACCCTTCTGCCTGCGCGGCGGCAATCGCCGTTTCACGCGCCGCCGTCATCTTGTCGGCGTATTCCTGAAGGGTCGCGCGGATGTCGGTCACGTCGCCGCTGATCGCCCCCTGAACGATCTCGCCCAGATTGGGGCGCACATCGCTCATGCGCGCCAGCACTTCGGAAACTGCCGGGTTGCGCACCGACGGCGACGGCGCGAGGCGCACCTGCTGGTTGAAAATCTCGATGGCTTTCACATACGTCGGATGCACGTTCGCGCGGCTGACTGCCGTGGTATCCAGCGGGGGCTGATCCATGCGCTCGGCCAGACCGATCTGGAATTCATCGGAGATGAACTCCTGCAGAATTGCGGCGGCAATTTCCGGATGTTCCGACTGGCTCGAAATCCAGAAGTCACCGATCTTGGGGCCGCGATTGACATAGGGCGTCATGCCGGCTTCGGGCGTCGGCGGCGCTGTCACGCTGATGAGGTCCATGAAATCGGCAAAGTCCGACTGCAATACGCCGATGTTCCACGGCCCATCGAAGAACATGCCGCCGGCTTCCGTGGCCCAGCGGGCGCGGGCGTTGCGCGTGTCGATGGTAGTTGAGGTCGGGAACAGCGTGCCATCCTGCGCCATCGAAACCAGGAATTCGAGCGCATTGACGTAGGGATCAGTGCCATAGGCGTATTCACCGGTCGCAAAGTCGATGGGGCCGGAAGCGCCCGCGATCTGCGCCAGACTGTTCAGCGAGTCGCCCATGCGCTCGATATGGCCGATGCCCTGAATCCAGCCGAAGGTGAAGCCGCCGCCGTTATCGGTGATCTTGCGCGCCGCGTCGCGGAATTCATCCCACGTCGCCGGGCCGTTTTCGGGATCGTAACCGGCTTCTTCCATCATCTGCTTGTTGAACCAGTTCAGAATTTCGTGGAAACGGAAGCTGAAGATGGGGAAGCTGTAGAGGACGCCATCGAAAACGGTATTGCCCTGAATGAACACATCCTCAGGTAGGCGTGATTTCCATTCCTCACTGACGTACGGATCGAGCGGCGTGAACCAGCCTTCCGCTTGCAGCGCCGGAACCGGCAGGCTGAGGCCCGCATAGGCAAAGACGTCGGGAGCCTGATTGTTGGGATAAGCCAGTTGCAGCGACTGTCCGAGATCCGGCGGTGAATAGACGGTATGCTGAACGGTGACGTTCGGGTTCTGTTCGGAATAGGCGGCGAAAACGCTTTCGAGCAGTGGTTGCAGTGGCAGGAAATGATCCCACCACTGTATCGTGATGGCGTCCTGAGCGAGCGCCCTGAAGGCATGGAGGCCCGGCGCGCCAATGGCGACGCCCGCCCCAAGAATACCTGTCGCTTTAAGGAAACCGCGGCGGCTTAGCTGAGCTTTCATGACTTCCACTCCTTAAAAAAGCAAACTGATTTCCAGAGAACGGTTGCGCGCTGCTTATGTCTGACTGCCGGCCTCACTCCTCTCACTCATCAGCCGGTAACTGAGATGCATGATGATGTCCTGCGGGTAATTGCCGAACCGGCAGCCAAACAGGTTGACGCCGCCTGCATAAATGGCATCCTCCTTGTTGCCGATCCGCATGCTGATAAAGCGATTGGTATGGAGGGCGAGATCATCGAGACAGACATCGGAAATGCGAATGCCGTCGATATAGCTGCCTTCAGGGCTGATCTTCCACGTTTTGAGCAGGCCATACTGCGAGTTGTAATCGGGCCACCAGTCGGGCGTCAGCGCTCCGCGATCGTTGCCGAAGTCTCCGGGGCTGGTCCACGTGCCAACCTCGACGCCGTTCACCCACAGCGTGATATCTGACGGATAAGTGTTGTCATGGCGCGGCGCTTCCGAAGCGATCTCCATGCTGAATTGCAGGCTCTCCACCACGGCTCCGGCGGGAATATGGTTTGGAAAGCGATATTCGAGGTAGCCCCGCCTGAACCAGATGAGCTGGGCATGGATACGGTCGGGATGGTAAAAGAAGGCCGGATTGTCCAGCTCGCCGATCACGCTCGTTTCCGTTGCCAACCCGCACGTTGGGCTAACGTCGCAATCGACATACGCGCCGATGGGCATGGAAATATCGCTCGCAGCCCGGCGCACACGTGTCGCCTGAGGCAGCGTAATCACAAGTTGCTGGTGTGTGGTTGCCTGACAGACCTTCTGCACGCCGCGACTGGCGGGCTTGATGGACGTAAACACCAGCCCCGCTTCTTCAAGCTCGCGAACATGAGCGGCAACCGTCGATGCGGGCATCTGCAGCGCAGTAGCGATTTCGACAATGCTGGCGGGTTGCAGGCGAAGAAATCTGAAAATGGTGAGGCGTGGTTGCGAGGCCAGCGCTTTGACAAGCTGGAAAGAGCGTTCGTCGGCGGCATCCAGATCGGCGAAGATCGAGCCGCCAACCTCACGCGAGGGGCCAAAATCTTCAGAAGCCATCAGCAACCATTCCTGACGGAAAGGAAACAGAAAATCTGTTTCGCTCTACTACCAAATATTTAAAACGCCGCTTTTCTGGCCACATATCGCCAGAGTAAGACAAAAATGCTGTTTAACAAACAGCATAATGCGCGAGATCACATCTGTCAAAAAATGGTCACAAGTGGACAGCAAAAAGGCCCGGCAATACCGGGCCTTCTGCATCATCGAAGCAATGGGGCCATTACCACCAGCGCGGCAACACCGCGCTAGATCGTCGCGTCGGGGCGATATTCGCCGAAGACACCGCGCAGCGTATGGCAGATTTCGCCGAGCGTCACATCGTTTTCGACACAGGTGATGAACAGCGGCATCAGGTTTTCACTCCCCTTCGCCGCCGTCTCAAGCCGAGCGCGCAGCTCCGCGACTTTGGCGTTATCGCGTGTTTCACGCAGTCGCGCCAGCCGCTCCCGCTGTGCCGCCTCAATCGCCGGATCGACACGCAGCAGGTCAATCGGCGTCTCCTCGTCATTCGTGAAGCGGTTCAGTCCAACGATGATTTGCTCGCCGCTCTCGATTGCCTGCTGGTACTCGTAGGCAGCATCGTTGATTTCACGGTTGATGAAACCGGCCTCAATCGCGGCCAGCGCGCCGCCGAAGTCGTCGATACGCCGGATATACGCCTGCGCCCGTTCAACGATTTCAGCCGTCAGCTTTTCGATCAGGTAGCTACCGCCCAGCGGGTCAACGGTATCGGCCACGCCCGATTCGTAGGCGATGATCTGCTGGGTTCGCAGCGCGACCTGCACCGCCGCTTCCGTGGGCAGCGCCAGCGCCTCATCCATGCTGTTGGTATGCAGGCTTTGCGTGCCGCCGAGCACCGCCGCCAGCGCCTGAATGGTCACACGGGCGATGTTGTTCATCGGCTGCTGCGCCGTGAGTGTGCTACCGCCGGTCTGCGTGTGGAAGCGCAACCGCCAGCTTTCCGGGTTTTGCGCGCCAAAGCGCTCGCGCATAATCATGGCCCACAGACGACGCGCGGCGCGGAACTTGGCAACTTCCTCAAGGAACTGGTTGTGCGCGTTGAAGAAGAACGAAAGCTGCGGCGCAAATTCATCGACCTGCAACCCCGCGTCCAGCGCGGCCTGCACATAGGCAATGCCGTTCGCCAGCGTGAAGGCGACTTCCTGCACCGCCGTGCAGCCCGCTTCACGAATGTGATAGCCGCTGATGCTGATCGTGTTCCAGCGCGGGACTTCCGTTTTGCAGTAGGCGAACACGTCGGTAATCAGCCGCATCGACGGCTTGGGCGGGAAGATATAGGTTCCGCGGGCGATATACTCCTTGAGGATGTCATTCTGGATCGTGCCGCGCAGCTTGCTCGGCTCCACGCCCTGCCGTTTCGCCGCCGCAATATACATCGCCAGCAAAATGGCGGCGGGCGCGTTGATGGTCATGCTCGTGGAAACGCGGTCCAGCGGAATGCCCTGAAACAGCCGCTCCATATCGGCCAGCGAACTGATGCTGACGCCGACTTTGCCCACCTCGCCGAGCGCCATCGGGTCGTCGGCGTCGTAGCCGATCTGCGTCGGCAGGTCGAACGCGACCGATAAGCCGGTCTGGCCGTGTTCCAGCAGATAGCGATAGCGGGCGTTCGACTCTTCGGCGGTCGCATAGCCCGCATACTGGCGCATCGTCCACAGGCGGCTGCGATAGCCAAGCGGATGAATGCCGCGTGTGAACGGATACTCGCCGGGGAAACCAAGCTCGGCCTCGTAGTCTACAGGGACATCGTCCGGCGTATAGACCGGCTCCAGTTCGATGCCGGAGGACGTGTGAAACACGGATTTGCGCTCCGGCGCTTTTTCCTGTGCGCGGCGCAGCACATTCTCCTGCCAGCGCTTCTTTGCGTCGTGCAGTTTGGTGGAAACCATGGCGCTCCTGTCGATTTAGCTAATCAAACGCGCTTTGAGGCACATCAATCTGTTCAAAGTTGGCAAAGGTGAGATCGGTGAATTTGAGCTTCAGCTTACGGCGCACGCGCTCGAACAGGTCGGTATAGCCGCCGCGATAGGCCGTGGCCTCGCCCAGCCCCAGCCTGAGCCGCACCTGCTGGATCGCCTCGGCCTCGCCCTCGATCTCGACAAAGTTGCCGTAGGGCATCTCGTCCAGAACAACTTCAACACCATCGAGCTGGTAAGTGGTGCGATATTTCTCGTAGACCATGTAGGGCGACAGCCCCAGCCGCCCCAGAATGTCGTGCATGGTGTCGAAGTCGCTGACCTCGACCTCGGCTTCATAGCGCGACACGGCATCGCTGCCACGAACCGCGCCCTTGCCCGCCTTGTACGTCAGGCGCCAGCGGCTGTCCTCGCGCAGGCGCAGCACATCGCCCCTGCGGCTTAAGGAACGCGACTTGTCATCGTAACGCACGTTACGCTCGTAAGTGCGGGGCGACACCAACACCGCGCCGGCGCTTTCCAGCCGCTGGCGCACCGCGTCGAGATCGCGCACATAGAGCTTCAACTCAACTTCGTTCTGTCCCGCCATCCGGTAGTCTCTGGCTACGCCAAAGCATCATCCGCCGTCGTCTCCACAGGAATGGGGATGACCTGCAGTTTCAGCCCGAAAGCCTGCTCAAAAATGTCGGTATGGCGCTCAAGCGCCCACAGGGCCACCTGCTCGTCGCCGCGGAAGTTGATTTCCATCAGCGCATGGCCGCCCACCACCCGCAGGCTCAAGTCGCGAACGACGCCATCGCGCGAGCGGTCAAGCTGTTCCGCCAGCCGCAGCAGCGCGCATAACTGGAGCAACCGCCGGTCGTCGCCCGGCTTCAGCAACGATGCAAATTCGTCAACCGTTGGTTTGCCCTTGCGGTGATAACGCGCCATCAGCGCGATGAGCGCAATCTCGCGGTGCGTATATCCCGGCAGGCCGCCATTCAGGATGAGGTAAGCGCTATGTTTGTGATGGTCGTGATAATCGACCGACACGCCGATGTCGTGCAGCATCGAAGCCGCCCACAGCAGCTCGCGCTCGACCGGCCCGCAATCGTGCGTCTCCGGCGGCAGTTGGTCGAACATCGACAGCGTCAGGCGGGCGATATGCTCGGCGTGCTGTTCCTGAAAGCGATAGAGATGCGCGAGATTGAGCACGGCGGCATGGCGCACGTTATGGAAAACCGGCGCGCCGCTGCCCGCCAGAAAGCGCTCGTAAAACAGCCCTTCGCGCATACTCTGGCTGCAGATGGTCATGGACTTTGCCCCGCTGGCGCGCATGGCTTCGGCAACGACAATCGCCCCCGCCAGCGAGATATCGGCGCGGTCGTGCTTCATGCCGGCCAGCTTGTTCCGCTCGGCAACACTCAACGAAGCCAGCTTATCGACCACGGCATCGACTTCATCCAGCGTCATCACGTAGCCATGCAGATGGTCGAGCGGATAGTGCTTCTGCTTCTGGATCAGCCGGGCAATCAGGCGCAGCGTGCCGCCCTCGCCCACCAGCATCATGCCCGGTTCGGCCTGAAACCAGTCGATGTTCTGGTAGACATCGCGCAGGTGGCTTTGCAGCTTCTTCACCTCTTTGGAGGTTACCGGATCGGAATGCAAAAACCTTTCGGTCACGCGGACAGCGCCAAGTGGCAAGCTGATTGCGTTGGCGTTGCGGCGGTTCTTCACCCGGATGATTTCCATGGAGCCGCCGCCAAGATCGAGCACAAAGCCATCGGTGAGCGTCGTGCTGTTCACCGCGGCGAGATAGGCGTAGTAGGCTTCTTCCTCGCCCTCCAGCACGCGCACCGGAATATTGGATTCGGACACGATGCGTTTGAGAAAATAAGCCCGGTTGCGCGCCTCGCGAATGGCGCTGGTTCCAACGGCAACGATGTCGTTGATGCCGCTGGCCGCGCAGAACGCGGCGTAAATCCGCATCACGCGCGCCGCGCGATCCATCGCCGCCGCGCTCATGACATCGTTGGCGGCCATGCCCTCGCTAAGACGCACGGCCTCGCGCACTTCATCGGTCACTTTGAAGCTGAGTTGCGGCACATATTCGACAACAATCAGCCGGAAGCTGTTGCTGCCCATGTCGATGATGGCGAGACGCTGCGAGTCGCGGTAAACGTCGCTGTGCTCGGCCAGTGTTTTCAGGCGTTTCAGGTTGATCAAATCGTTTTCTGCTTCCATCGAGGGCTAACCGACCTCTCGCAGGGCTTCCGGAAGGTCGGCTCGTACGGCGTTGACGAGTGTTGAGTAGACGCCTTCCGCGCGGTCTGGCGCAACAATCAGGCTCTTGGTAAAGCTCCCGGCGGCGCGTTCCACCAGCCACAAATCCGCGCCATACAGCGGCAAATCGGGCTGGTCGGCAAGCTGGTCGAAATGAATGGCATTCAGCCGGGCCACCAAACGCTCATAGCGGTCGAGAGGGATGGAATAGACGAGCGGTTTGCCCCCGAATCGCTCGAGGAAAACTGTCTCAAGCTGGACCTCCCGCCCGGTGCGATAAATGAGCGTCGACACCGAATCGCGCGCTCGACCGTCGTGGTGATACACCGTCAGGCGGTAGACCGCCCGCACGCCGGGGCGAACGCAGATTTCCGGCAACTGCTCGACGCCGGCGCTCTCGATAATGGCGCGCAGGGTCGGCGCATGTGGGGCCAAAAGACCTCGATCCATGACCTCCCTCTGTACACTTCTCTGTCTGATTATAGCGCACGCCGGAACGCAGGTAACGTAACTGCGCCCTTGGCTTTTAAAACCCACGGGGGTAAAGTTAAAAAAGATTGGGCCGAA
>QGUR01000332.1 GCA_003242205.1 Chloroflexota bacterium
GACGGGCGAAGCCGCGCCCGTCACCAGCGCGATTTCGCCCGTCAGGCTGGGCGGCCGGCCCTAACGCCGCAGCTTGGCCTGTTCCAGATCCCAGTACTCCATCTCGAACAGGTCGCGCGGCGGTAACGCCTGCCAGCCTCCAAGCGCCTCGGCGCGCAGTATGATTTCGATGGTGTGCGCGTACAGGTCCGCGCCGATGCGCGCGTCACGAGCCGTGCGGCCAACCGTCACCATGCCGAGTTCGGGATCGAGAATCACACGCGGCGCGGGATCGAGCATCGTCAGCGGCCCGGCGACCATATCCTTATGCGCCTCAAAGTAAGCGCGATAATCCTCCGCGAAAGCGTCCACATCGCGGCCCACCAGCGGTTTCTGCTTGGTGCGGATGATGTGGTCGGGCGTTGCCGGCCCGCGCTGCGACAGCGACGCCACATCGGGCCGGCGGGCGAACGCCCGGCTGAGCGGGTCGTCGTGCTGCATCAGGATGACCGGCGCGCCGGCAACCCGCGAAACCCGCTGGCGCAGTTCAGCCAGCGTAACGCCGATCCTGCCGGGCGCATCCGTGACTTCATCCACGACGATCTCCCACGCGCCCTGCCGCTTCAGATACTGCTCGGCCCGGTCTACCAGCGCGATCATGCGCTCGTAGGATTCGCGCGCCGTGTCGCCAAACGAGAAAACACCGTGCTGCATCAGGATCAGGCCGATTGTGCCCTCATGCGCTTCCTGCGGGAACTGGAGCGCCACCTGCCGCGCTAGCCTGAAACCGGGCATGACGTATGGCACAACGACCACATCATCGCCGTAAATCTCGCGAATACGCCGTTCGCCATCCGGCGAATTGGTGATCGAGATGACGGCGTCGGCATGCGTGTGGTCGACATAGGTATAGGGCAGCACGGCATGGAGAATCGCCTCGACCGACGGCGCGGGCGCGCTGCCGCGCAGCGTGTTCATCCGCAGTGCGTCGGCCATTTGCAGGTCGGTCAGGTGTTCCAGCGTCGCCAGACGGCGCACCGGCTCCAGCCGCACCGGCGCGAACCCCTCGGCTTCGATGCTGTCCAGATCCCAGCCGCTGCCCTTCACGTAAAGCACCGTCTCATCTTCGCCAAACAAATTCTTTTCCACAATCTTGACCGATGTGTTGCCGCCGCCATGCAACACCAGCGCCGGATCGCGCCCCAGCAGGCGCGAGCTATAAACCCGTTCGCCCAGCGGGCCGGAGAATTTCGCGGCGTCCTCATCATTCCACAGACTGTCCATTTGCTTCCTCAGGCTACATCTCATCCACGATGCGCTTGAGCATACTTCGCAAATCGCACGGAATCGACATGTTGTGAATCGAACCGCGAGGACGCCAGACGCGCCGGGACGAGGAAAAAACAGCCTGTTTGTCCTGCTTTGCTGGCATCTTGCGCGCCTTGGCGGTAAAAGAGATGAAATCTTTCGGAACATAACGAACCTGTGGGATTCCGATGAAACTGCGATTTGACGGACAGGTCGTGCTGGTGACAGGCGCGAGCAGCGGCATCGGCGCGGCTATTGCGCGAGGTTTCGGGAAAGCCGGGGCCAGCGTCGTCGTGCATTACCACGCCACGCGCGACGGGGCCGAGGCGGTCGCGCGTGACATCGAGGCGACGGGCAGCCGGGCGCTGCTGGCCCGCGCCGACCTTCGCCGGATGGATGAAATCGACGCGCTGGTGGAAACGGCACTGGGCGAGTTCGGGCGCATCGACGTGCTGGTCAACAACGCCGGCACGATGTTCGAGCGCGCGCCGCTGTGGGAAACGCCGGACGAACGGCATCAGGCGCTGCTCGACCTGAACATCACGCCGGTTTTTGCGCTGTGCAAGCGCGTGATTCCGGTCATGCTGCGGCAGGGCCGGGGCAGCATCGTCAACATGTCGTCGATTTCGGCGCGGCGTGGCGGCGGCGGAGGATCGGCGCTTTACGGCGCGAGCAAAGCGTGGATCAGTAGCTTCACGCGCGGGCTGGCGAAGGAGCTGGCCGAAAGCGGCATCCGCGTCAACGCCATCGCGCCGGGCCTGATCCAGACGCGGCTGCACGACCAGTACACGCCGCCAGAACGCCTGCAGGCGGGCGTGCGCGATATTCCGCTTGGGCGTCTCGGCACGCCGGAAGACTGCGTAGGCACGGTGCTGTTCCTCGCATCGGATGCGTGGAGCAGCTACATCACCGGGCAGGTGATCGACGTCAACGGCGGCCAGTTGATGCCGTGATTGCGGCGAAACCGGGGCCGCCGAGCTTGTTTGGCAGGACTATACCCGCCTGCTACAATGCTGCCAGTTTGTTACGGGTACTCAGCTACCTATGCGCCCAGGAGGGGCCAATAATGCAGGAGTTGTGGTTTAAGGACGCTGTATTCTATGAACTCCATGTGCGCGCGTTTTACGACTCCAATGGGGATGGTATTGGTGACTTCAAGGGATTGACGCAAAAACTCAGCTACCTGCAGGACCTCGGCGTAAGCTGCCTGTGGCTGCTCCCCTTCTACCCGTCGCCGCTCAAGGACGACGGCTACGACATCGCCGACTATTACAACGTTCACCCGGATTACGGCACGCTCGACGACTTCAGGGAATTTCTGGACGAGGCGCACCGTCGCGGCATGCGTGTCATTTCCGATCTGGTTCTCAACCACACCTCCGACCAGCACCCGTGGTTTCAGGCGGCGCGCGCCGATCGCAATTCGCCCTACCGTGACTATTACGTCTGGAGCGATACGCCCGACCGTTACAGCGATGCGCGCATCATCTTCATCGACACCGAGCGCTCCAACTGGACGTGGGATGAGGTAGCCGGGCAATTCTTCTGGCATCGCTTCTACTCGCACCAGCCGGACCTCAATTACGACAACCCGGCGGTGCAGGAAGAAATGCTGCGCGTCGCCGAATTCTGGCTCGATATGGGCCTCGACGGTTTTCGGATGGACGCCGTGCCCTATCTTTTCGAGCGCGAAGGCACGAACTGCGAAAACCTGCCCGAAACGCACGCCTATCTAAAGCGTATCCGCAAATTCATAGACGAGCGCTATCCGGGCCGGATTTTGCTGGCCGAGGCGAACCAGTGGCCGCAGGACGTTCGTCCCTATTTCGGCGATGGCGACGAGTTTCACATGGCCTTCAACTTCCCGATCATGCCGCGCCTGTTCATGGCGCTGCGCCGCGAGGATCGCACGCCGATCATCGACATCGTCCAGCAACTGCCGCCGATCCCGGAAAACTGTCAGTGGTGTACGTTCCTGCGTAACCACGACGAATTGACGCTGGAAATGGTCACCAGCGAAGAGCGCGACTATATGTGGCGGGAATACGCCCGCGACCCGCGCATGAAGCTCAATCTCGGCATTCGCCGCCGTCTCGCGCCGCTGCTCGATAACAGCCGCCGCCGCATCGAACTGATGAACGCGCTGCTGTTCTCGCTGCCCGGTTCGCCGATCATTTACTATGGCGATGAGATCGGCATGGGCGACAACATTTATCTGGGCGACCGCAACGGCGTGCGTACACCCATGCAGTGGAGCTTCGACCGCAATGCCGGCTTCTCGCGCGCCGAGACGGCCCGGCTCTACGCGCCGGTCATCACCGACCCGCCGTATGGCTACGCGACCATTAACGTCGAGGCGCAGGAAAAAGTCCCATCGTCGCTGCTCAACTGGATGAAAATGATCATCCGCGTCACGCGCGGATACCGGGCGTTTGGCCGCGGCGACGTCCGGTTCCTGTATCCGACCAACACCAAAGTTCTGGCCTTCATTCGTTCTTATGAAGATCAGATCGTGTTGTGCATCAACAACCTGTCGCGCTTCTCGCAACCCTGCGAGCTGGACCTGCGTGATTATCAGGGCCGCACGCCCGTCGATGTGTTCGGCGGCACGCGCTTTCCGCCGATTGGCGAGCTGCCCTATTTCATCACGCTGGGGCCACACGCCTTCTACTGGTTCCACTTGCAGGCGTAAGAGGCTGGCAGCCCACCGCCCCTGACAAAAACCGGAAGCCTGTCAGCCGGTTCCAATGTGTCGGAACCGGCTGATCATTCTTGCAAGTCGTGATGGATCTGAAAAGGCGTTAGCATGGCGTTGCAAAGCGCAGGCCAGCGAACGAAACTTTTGCGGCTATGATGGCGTCTGTTATGTAGACAACACCGGATGATACCGGCAGGCCGGAAAATAGGGAATCCAGCGGAAAGTCCTTAACCATGACCAGCCGTCCCGCGCGAGGCCCGGCCTCTCGCTCGCCCAACACCTACACGCTCTACACACAGCCCATGCGGCCCATGCGCGTCGCCTCGCAACCTGCGCCGCTGCCGCGTCCATCACGCCCTGCCTCGCGCCCGGTAAAGGCAATGCCGGTCGGCTACGCGCCGGCTCCGGTCCAGCATCCCCGTCCTGACGCCCGCCGCGCGCCGCTGCCGCGACGCAAGCCCCGGCCTCGCCAGTCCCGCCGCCGGTGGCTGATCGTGTCAGGCATCGTTGTGGCAGCCCTCGCGCTGCTGGCCTGTGGATTCGTGACGACCGGAGCGCTGGTGATCTACGGCGGCAACAGCATTCTGCGAGGCGTGGAAACGATGGGGATCGCGGTTGGCGGTTTGTCGCAGGACGAAGCCGCTGCCGTCGTGCAGACGACGCTTGCGGAGCGCGGGCTGCTGTTACAGGCAGGCGAACGGCTGGTCGCGGTCGATCCGGCGTCGATCGGCATCACGGTCGACGCCGAAGCAACGGCGCGCGCCGCCTTCCGCTATGGCCGGTCAGCAGGGGGCAT
>QGUR01000333.1 GCA_003242205.1 Chloroflexota bacterium
GGCGCTCGGCGGAAACGCCGGTTTCGGCGCGGCGCGCTTCGCCGGGCGGCGGCGGTTCGGGCAACGGCTCGGCCAGTTCCTCGACCCGATCCTCAAGCGAATCGAGGATGGATTGCAGCGTGCGGTTGTAGTGCTCGATCATGGCGTTGGCTTCGTCTTCAGTCACCACGCCATTGGCGATCAGTTCATCGGCCCACAACTTGCGAACCGTCGGGTGCTGGCGAATGCGCTGGTAAAGCAGCGGCTGCGTGAAACCCGGCTCGTCCAGTTCGTTGTGGCCGTAGCGGCGATAGCCGATCAGGTCGATCAGGAAGTCTTTGCCGAACCGGGCCAGATAGGCGTAGGCGATGCGCGCTACCTCGATACAAGCGACCGGATCGTCGGCGTTGACGTGGACAATCGGGATTTTGAAGCCTTTGGCGAGGTCGCTGGCGTAGAGCGTGCTGCGACCTTCATTTGGGCCAGTGGTGAAGCCAAGCTGGTTATTGGCGATAACGTGAATGGTTCCGCCGGTCCAGTAACCGGCGAGCTGCGACAGGTTCAGCGTTTCGGCGACGATGCCCTGACCGGGGAATGCCGCGTCGCCGTGAATGAGAATCGGCAGCGTCAGGTCGGGATTGAAGACCGGTTCGCCGCCCCGATTGGCCAGCGTCCCGGCGGCACGGGCCATGCCCTCGACGACCGGGTTGATGAGTTCGAGGTGGCTGGGATTGGGCGGCACGGTCACGCACAGGCTGCGCATATTGTCGGTTTCATAGGCGCGCCGCGTGCCCATATGATACTTGACGTCGCCCTGCGTCCAGCCAATGGCCTGCTGAAGCTCCTGAATCCTGAGCGGGTCCTTGAATTCCGCCAGAATCATCTCATAAGGCTTCTGCATGATGTGGGCGAGGATGTTCAGCCGCCCGCGATGCGCCATGCCCAGAATCAGGTTGCTGACGTCGTTTTCCGCTGCGTTGGCGATCACCTCGTCCAGCAGCGGAACCATCATGTCCAGACCTTCAATCGAAAAGCGGTATTTGGTCGGGAAGCTGCGCTGTAGGAATAACTCGAATGTCTCGACCTGTGTCAGCCGGTCGAGCAGCGCGCGGCAGAATTCATCGTCCAGTTCGGGGCGGTAGTCGCCACTTTCAACTGCGTCGCGCAGCCACTCGCGTTCTTCCGGAATACGCAGATGGTCGAAGTCATAGCCGATCGTCGACGAGTAGATTTCGCGCAGTTGGGCGATGGCCTCGTAGGCGGTATTCGTGCGCGCTGCCACCGGCCCCCCGACGAGACTCGCTGGCAGGTTGTGCAGATCGTCTTCGGTGATGCCGTGGGTTTCCGGCAGAAGCGACGGATCGCCGGGCGGCTCGCTGCCAAGCGGGTCGAGCTGTGCCGCCAGATGGCCGTATTCGCGGATCGACTGCGCCAGATTGACGGCTCCAACGACCTTGGTGATGTCCGGTGTAACGACCTCGCCAGCGCCGTCCGGCCGGGGGGCAGCCGGCGGCGTCCAACTGGCGAACAGCGCCCGCGTGCGTTCGTCAACGGCATTCGGGTCGTTGCGATAGCGCTCGTATAACTCCAGAACATAAGCGGCGTTTGGGCCGTGAAACTCGTGCCACAGATCCATGACGTGTAACCAGTTCCTTTGCCCGTTTGGGTGTATGCCGGACGCGGGGAGGGGAAATGCCATCACGATTTCCCGCCGCTCCGATGCTACAGATTATGGTTTATCTTGCCTGATCTGTCGAATGACTTTATCAAAAGTGACCAACCGGCGATGAGCGAAAAAGTTTGCAACAGGTTAAAATGGCCGGTACGTTGGTGAAGCGCCTGTCAGGCGTTGTTTCCTTGACAGGTCAAAGCCGCTTATAATGTTATAATGTAAGTTGTTATATCGGCGCGGCGTGCGCGGCTCAGGAGGGGTTCATGGATAGATTACATCGGAACATCGTCGTCATGGTGCTGCTGGTGCTGGCTGCGGTGTTTCTTTCTGCCTGCAACCTGGGCGGCGCGCCAGAACCATCGGCGACACCGACGGCCACGCCAACGGTGACGCCGACAACGACCGGCACCGTGATTGCGCCGACGCCTCTGCCACTAACGCAGGTTGCGCCGCCGACTTCGAGGCCGCCAACGTCCATCTTCCCGCCCACATCCGTCGCTCAGGTTCCGACGGCGACATTTGTGCCTGTCACTACGCCGCAGCCGGTGCGGATCGTCATTCTCTCACCGCCGCCGGGAAGTGTCGTGGCGGGGAGCGTGCTGGTCGTCGGTACGGCGATTCACCCGCAATTTCTGCAATACCAGCTTGAATTCGGCCCAGACCCGAACCCGGGCAATCTCTGGTATCCGATCAATGTTTCCTCCGTTCCGGTGACACAGGGTGTCCTCGGTACATGGAGTACGTTCTCGACGCAGGATGGCATCTACCAGTTGCGCCTGCGCGTCGTGCTGCGTGACGGCACGCAGTTGTCGACCGTTGTCGGCAATATTCGCGTGCAGAACCGCGCGCCAACGCCCGTGCCTACGGCGACGCCGAGCATTCCACGCCCGATTGCCGCTTTCTCGATGAGCACGACTTCCGGGCAAGCGCCGTTGAACGTGCGTTTCATCAATCAGTCGGCTGGCAATATCACCGAATTTGTGTGGAACTTCGGCGATGGTACGACCAGCCGTGAAGTCCATCCGATTCATACGTACAATTCGCCGGGCCTGTACACGGTCACGCTGACTGCGATTGGGCCGGGCGGTACTTCAAACGTGTCGAGTCAGGTCAATGTAACCAGCGCCAATCCACCGGTCGCTGCATTCAGCGCCAATCCGACATCGGGGCCAGCGCCGCTGACGGTGCAATTCACCAACCAGTCGGTCGGGCAGGTGAGCAGCTATCTGTGGTATTTCGGCGATGGCACGACCAGTACCGAAATCAACCCGCGTCACACCTTCAGCAACGTCGGTACCTACAACGTGATTCTGCAGGTTGTTGGACCGGGCGGTTCGTCGACCGCGACACGGCAGATCACCGTCGTCAATCCACAGATACCCGCGCCGCGCGCGGCCTTTACGTTGAATCCCGCCAGCGGTCTTGCGCCGCTGACGGTGCAATTCACCAACCAGTCGACCGGCAATATCACGAATTACATCTGGAACTTTGGTGACGGCACGCTGAGTACCGATGTCAATCCGAGCCATCAATACCTGCTGCCGGGAACGTATGTCGTCACGCTGCTGGCGTCCGGCCCCGGCGGCCTCGGCACGGCTCAGGCGACGGTGGTTGTCAAGGCGCCGCCAAGGTTCCAACCGCCAAATACGGCAACCTTCACGCTTACGCCGACGCTGACGGAGACGCCGCTGCAGCCGCCGACGGACACGCCGACGCCGACAGAGACGCCAACTGAGACTGAGACGGCGGTCGTGATCGTGCCGACGGATACACCGACAGACACGCCGACATCCACCGAAACGCCGACGGATACGCCGACGCCTACGCCCACGTTCACCGAGACGGCAACCGAAACGCCGACGCTGACGCCCACGGCCACTGAGACGGCAACCGATGTGCCGACGGAGACACCGCTGCCGCCCGCAACCGACACGCCGCTTCCGGCTCCTGTGGCCACGTTCGTGGCGCAACAGGTGGAGGACGCGCCGCTGACGGTGCAGTTCGACAGCAGTGGCAGCCAGAATGCAGTCGCCTACCAGTGGGACTTCGGCGATGGGCAAGGCAGCAACGAGCCGAACCCGCGTCACACCTACGCGCAGGCGGGGCAGTACATCGTGACCTTGACGGTGACGGGGCAGGATGGCCGCACGGACACGACACAACAACAGATCACGGTGAGTCCGCCCGCGCCGGTGGCGGCCTTCAACGCGCAGCAGGTGGAGGACGCGCCGCTGACGGTGCAGTTCGACAGCAGCGGCAGCCAGAACGCGGTGGCTTACCAGTGGGACTTCGGCGATGGGCAAGGCAGCAACGAGCCGAACCCGCGTCACACCTACGCGCAGGCGGGACAGTACATCGTGACCTTGACGGTGACGGGGCAGGACGGCCGCACGGACACGACACAGCGCGAGGTAACGGTGCAGGCTCCGGCCCCAGTGGCGGCTTTCAACGCGCAGCAGGTGGAGGATGCGCCGCTGACGGTGCAGTTCGACAGCAGTGGTAGCCAGAATGCGGCCGCCTACCAGTGGGACTTCGGTGACGGGCAAGGCGGCAACGAGCCGAACCCACGCCACACCTACGCACAGGCGGGGCAGTATGTCGTCACGCTGACAGTGACGAGTGCGGACGGTCGCACCGACACGACGCAGCGTGAGGTAACGGTGCAAGCTCCGGCTCCTGTAGCCTCGTTTGTAGCGCAGCAGGTGGAGGACGCGCCGCTGACGGTGCAGTTCGACAGCAGTGGCAGCCAGAATGCGGCCGCCTACCAGTGGGACTTCGGTGACGGGCAAGGCAGCAACGAGCCGAACCCGCGCCACACCTACGCGCAAGCGGGGCAGTATGTCGTCACGCTGACAGTGACGAGTGCGGACGGTCGCACCGACACGACGCAGCGCGAGGTGACGGTGCAAGCTCCGGCCCCGGTGGCGGCCTTCAACGCGCAACAGGTGGAGGACGCGCCCTTGACGGTGCAGTTCGACAGCAGCGGCAGCCAGAACGCGGCCGCCTACCAGTGGGACTTCGGTGACGGGCAAGGCAGCAACGAGCCGAACCCGCGCCACACCTACGCGCAAGCGGGGCAGTATGTCGTCACGCTGACAGTGACGAGTGCGGACGGTCGCACCG
>QGUR01000031.1 GCA_003242205.1 Chloroflexota bacterium
CGGATTACCGTCAAGGATCTGAACAGCACCAATGGGACGCGTCTGAATGGCTTTGGCCTTATCCCACAAATTGAATATCGCATCTGCCACGGCGATGAGCTGATGATGGGGCAATTCCGGTTGCAGATCCATTTTTCGATTGTCCCGGCCCCAAAAGATATCGCCATTCCCCAGCAGGCGGGCGGGATCGATCCGGCGCAGGCGGTGCGCGTCAAAGGCAAGCGCGTGCTGGTGATTGCCGGCGTCCCGGCGCTGGGCGCGGTATTTCGGTCGACGCTGGCGGGAGCCGGTTTTGCCGTGACGGTGGTCAGGACGACCGGCGCGGCCATTCAGGAAATTTCGGAGCGGCTGCCCGATGCCATCGTATTCGATCTGCAGATGCCGGATCTGGCGGCGCTGGATTTCGTGCGATACGTGCGAAAGAACGCCGCGCGCCGTGTGCCGGTGCTGATTGTTTCGGGCGCGACCGCCGGCTTTCACATGAGCAAGGCGCTGGAGGCGGGAGCGGACCAGTATCTCGGTAAGCCGTTGAACACCGGGGACCTTATAAGCGCCGTCGGCAAGGCGGTGATGCAGGCTGCCGGCTGAGAGCGCCGGTTATCGAACCTGCTTCTCCCCGTCGCGCCAACAAGCCACAGGCCGGCGCGACGGGGATCGTTCCATTGAACCGGACATGCGGCGGGACAAGCTACCGGACGACCAAACATGGGCGGCTGCGTATTGAACCGGAGACACCGCTTATATATAATGAAGCGCATCGAAACGGTGCTGCCTGATGACAGCCGTATGGCCGGCCATGACCACAAGCCGGGCATGAAAACCGGCTGATCCTGCTGCCGCCGGACGCCCAGATACTATAATAACTTTCTATATTGCCAGCACCGAACTCCCCTTGACTCACCCCGACAGCAATGCTAAACTTCTCCGACGTACTGTGTGCGGCGTCCAACCTCGCCGAGGCAATGGCGCGCCGAATTGAGTAGGTGGTGGCGAAAGCGTCCTGCATGGCGGGATGGCTCGTCATATGGGCAAGGAGCATACGGGCGTTCTCTACAGTACGCCCGTTTCTGTGCCTGTAAGCAGGATGAATAGCATGTGGAGTTTGTTTAATGCCAACCATTAATCAGTTGGTGCGTAAGGGGCGCAAGGCCAAGAAGAGCAAGAGTAAGTCCCCTGCGCTCCAGTACACATTCAACGTCTATGAACAGAAGCGTACCCGCCGCAAGAAGGGTGCTCCCCAGAAGCGCGGCGTTTGCCAGCAGGTCAGAACCATGACCCCCAAGAAGCCGAACTCGGCGCTGCGTAAAGTGGCCCGTGTCCGGTTGTCGAATGGTCTGGAAGTCACCGCCTACATTCCGGGCGAAGGCCATAGCCTGCAGGAGCACAGCGTTGTGCTCGTGCGCGGAGGTCGTGTGAAGGACCTTCCGGGCGTCCGGTATCACATCGTGCGTGGCACGCTGGATACCGATGGCGTGAAAAACCGCGAGCAGGGCCGCAGCAAGTACGGTACCAAGCGTCCGAAGCCGGGCCAGGCTGCACAGGGCGGCCGGAAGTAAAAGGGTTGCATGAGAGATGCCACGTAGGAAAAGCCCACCCAAGCGCGAGGTTGCGCCTGATCCCAAGTACAACAGCACGCATCTGACGATGTTCATTAATCGTATGATGCGTGGCGGCAAGCGCAGCCTGTCGCAGAGGATTATGTACAACGCGCTGGAACTGGTCGAAGAGCGCGCCAAGCGCAATCCGGTCGAGGTTTTCGAGCAGGCGCTTCGCAATGTCACGCCGGCTATCGAAGTGAAGCCGATGCGCGTCGGCGGCGCGACCTATCAGGTGCCGGTCGAAGTGCCGCATGATCGTGCGATCTCGGTTGCGATGCGCTGGTTGCTCGAAAGCGCCCGTGCGCGCGGCGGCCGCAACATGTCGGAGAAGCTGGCTAACGAGCTTCTAGACGCGATGAACGGCCAGGGGGCGTCAGTAAAGAAAAAGGACGATACCCACCGTATGGCGGAAGCGAACCGCGCGTTTGCTCACTTCCGCTGATCAAACACAGGTGGGCAGGCGAGCCATCGGGCTGCCGGCCCGAATGACTCGAATGCACTCGTGAAAGAGACAAAAGACTACACGCATGACAAAGAAGGCTGAAACTCAGTTCGATCTGAATAAGGTACGCAACATCGGCATCATCGCCCATATCGATGCGGGCAAGACGACCACGACCGAGCGGGTGCTGTATTACACCGGCATGGTCCACCGCATTGGCGAGACGCACGAAGGCGCGGCCACGACCGACTACATGGAGCAGGAGCGTGAGCGCGGTATTACCATTACTGCCTCTTCCGTGACTGCTCACTGGAAGGGCCATCAGATCAACATCATCGACACACCCGGTCACGTCGACTTCACCGTCGAGGTTCAACGCAGCTTGCGCGTGCTGGACGGCGGCGTTATCGTCTTCGATGGTGTCGCGGGCGTTGAACCTCAGTCCGAGACGGTATGGCGGCAGGCCAACCAGTACGGTGTTCCGCGTATCTGCTTCGTCAACAAGATGGACCGCGTCGGCGCGAACTTCCGCCGCTGCGTGGACATGATTGCTGAGCGCCTGAACGGTAACCCGGTCATGCTGCAGATTCCCTATGGGGAAGGCGCGGAGTTCGCCGGTATCATCGACCTGCTGACGATGGAACTGGTGACCTATGGCGATGACCTGGGTACGGCCATCGAGCGGCATCCGATTCCGGAGAGCCATCGCGAGCAGGCCGAAACCGTTCGTCAGGAGATGATCGAGAAGATCGTCGAGAACGATGACTACCTCACCGAGAAATATCTGATGGGTGAGGAAATCACTAACGACGAGCTAATCGGCGCGCTGCGCGCGGCGACGATTGCCAACAAGCTGCATCCCGTGCTTCTGGGTTCTGCGCTGAAGAACAAGGGCGTGCAGATGATGCTCGACCGGATCGTCGAGTTGCTGCCTTCGCCGCTGGATATTCCGGCGATTCGGGGTATTCATCCCAAGACCGAGGAAGAGATCACCCGTGAGGCTTCGGACGATGCGCCGACTGCCGCGCTGGTCTTCAAAATCCTGACCGACCCATATGTGGGCCGTCTGGCGTTCTTCCGCGTTTACTCCGGTGTCGTCAGGACGGGTACGACGTTGCTGAACACGACGACCGGAACGCGCGAGCGCATTGGGCGTATCGTGCGTATGTTCGCCGATCGCCGTGAGGACATCACTGAAGTCCATGCGGGTGACATCGCAGCTATCCTTGGCCTGAAGGATACGTTCACCGGTGATACGCTGTCTGACCCTGACAAGCCGATCATTCTGGAGAAGATTTCCTTCCCAGAGCCGGTGATTGAAGTTGCCATCGAGCCGAACACCAAGGCCGACCAGGACAAGATGGGCGTTGCCCTGCGCCGTCTGGCGGAAGAAGACCCGACGTTCAAGGTCGAAGTGGATGACAAGCTCGGCCAGACCAAGATCAAGGGTATGGGCGAATTGCACCTCGAAGTGCTGGTCGACCGCATGATGCGTGAGTTCGGCGTGCAGGCGACGGTTGGCCGCCCGCGTGTGGCCTATCGTGAAACCATCACCCGTCCGAACCGCGTGGATGTGACGTTCAAGCGCCAGACCGGCGGTTCCGGCCAGTATGCCCGCGTTGTCGTGGAGTTTGAGCCGCTGACCGAAGATGAACTCGCGGAAAGCAACAGCGACCTCATCTTCGTCGATGCGATCAAGGGCGGCGCGATCCCGCGTGAGTTCATTCGCCCGACGGAGAACGGCATCCGCGAAGCGATGGCGGGCGGCGTGCTGGCGGGTTATCCCGTAGTCGGCATTCGTGCCACACTGGTGGATGGCGCTTTCCATGAAGTTGACTCGAGCGAAATGGCGTTCAAGATCGCCGGCTCGATGGCGCTCAAGGAAGGCGTGCAGAAGGGCAAGCCCGTTCTGCTCGAGCCAACCATGCGCGTCGAAGTCAACGTGCCGGACGAGTATACCGGCACCATTGTGGGCGATTTGTCGTCCCGCCGCGGTACCATTCAGGGAATGGAGCCGCGTGGCGGTGGCACGACGGCGATACGCGCCAACGTGCCGCTTGGGGAGATGTTCGGGTATGCAACCCAGTTGCGTAACATGACCCAGGGGCGCGGCAGCTTCACGATGGAGTTTGAGAAGTACAGTATTGCGCCGAGCAGTATTGCCGACGAAGTTATCAAGTCGGGGGCGTAATCCGTAAGCGGGAGCCGGGCTTCGGCCCGCTCCCCCAAGCATTCGAATCATGGTCCCAAACCGCTGCTACGGCGGCGGATAGCTTACCAAAGCAGGGATAGTTAAGAGCAAAAGGCATAAGGAAACAAAACATGGGCAAGGCAAAATTCGAGCGTACCAAGCCGCATGTCAACATCGGCACTATCGGCCACGTTGACCACGGCAAGACCACTCTGACGGCTGCTATCACCAAGGTACTGGCGCTGCGCGGCGCTGCGCAGGCGTTGCAGTATGACGAGATCGACAACGCGCCTGAAGAGAAGGCTCGCGGTATCACGATCAGCATCCGTCACGTTGAATACGAGACGGAAAAGCGTCACTACGCGCACGTTGACTGCCCGGGCCACCGTGACTACATCAAGAACATGATCACGGGCGCGGCGCAGATGGACGGCGCTATTCTGGTGGTGAGCGCGCCGGACGGCCCGATGCCGCAGACGCGCGAACACGTGCTTCTCGCTCGTCAGGTGGAAGTGCCGGCCATGGTCGTCTTCCTCAACAAGACCGACCAGCTGGATGACCCCGAGCTGCTCGAACTGGTCGAGCTTGAGCTGACGGAACTGCTGGAAAGCTACGGCTTCAAGGATACGCCGATTGTTCGTGGTTCGGCGCTGCTCGCCAACGAGTCGACCAGCACCGACATCAACGCGCCGGAGTATCAGCCGATCCTGCAGCTCATGGATGTCGTGGACGAGCACATCCCGACCCCGATGCGCGATATCGACAAGCCGTTCCTGATGCCGGTCGAGGACGTGTTCTCGATCAAGGGTCGTGGTACGGTGGTCACCGGCCGTGTCGAGCGCGGCACGCTGAAGAAGGGCGAGGAAGTCGCCATTATCGGTCTGCGTGACGAGATCCTCAAGACGACCGTCACCGGTATCGAGATGTTCCACCGCGAGCTGGATCAGGCGCAGGCTGGCGACAACGCCGGTATTCTGCTCCGTGGTATCACCCGCGAGGAAGTGGAGCGCGGTATGGTGCTCGCCAAGCCCGGTAGCATCACCCCGCACAAGCGCTTCCGCAGCGAGGTTTACATCCTCCGGCGCGAAGAGGGTGGCCGTCACAAGGCGTTCTTCAGCGGCTATCGCCCGCAGTTCTACATCCGGACGATGGACGTCACCGGTACGGTCCAGCTGCCTGAAGGCGTCGAGATGGTGATGCCGGGCGACAACGTCAACCTGGAAGTCGAGCTGATCACCCCGGTGGCGCTTGAGAAGGGCTCCAAGTTCGCGATCCGCGAAGGTGGCCTGACCGTTGGCGCGGGTTCCATCACCGAAGTGCTTGGCTGAGCGAATCCGTCACATACGACAGTGAGTGCGAGATGCCGGGAGGCAGAACACCGCCCCCGGCATCTCTCGCGAAAGCGGTCGTATGGAGCCGAGGCAAGAGTAGAGGACGAGCATGTTTAAGAACAAGATTCGCATCCGGCTGAAGGGATACGACCACCGCGTTCTGGATCAGTCGGCGCAGCGTATCGTCGAGACGGCGGAACGCACCGGCGCGCGGGTTGTCGGCCCGGTGCCGTTGCCAACGCGCATCGAACGCTTCACCGCGCTTCGCTCGCCGTTTATCGACAAGGACTCGCAGGAGCACTTCGAGATTCGCACGCACAAGCGGCTGATCGACGTGTTGGACCCGGATAGCAAGACGATTGATACGTTGATGCGGCTGAACCTGCCGGCGGGCGTGGATATCGAGATCAAGATATAGTGCGCATGCGGGCTTGCGTGGGGTTCTCGCCAAGGGCCGGGAACATCAATCGGCGTTACAGGTCGATCCCGTCGCAATTGTTCGCCTCTGCGCGGAGTAACATTAGGGGCGCGGGCTATACGCGAACCGCGTCGCTCTGGAGGCACTATGATTAAAGGCATGATAGGCAGGAAGATCGGGATGACGCAGATCTTCGACGAGAACGGCAACGTCATCCCTTGTACGGTAATCGAAGCCGGGCCGTGCTATGTGACCCAGGTCCGGACAGCCGAACGTGACGGTTATACCGCCGTTCAGCTCGGCTTTGGCGAAACCAAGCCGCAGCGTCTGACCAAGGGCCAGCTCGGCCACCTGCGCCGCAATAACCTGCCCGCACTGCGTTACCTGCGCGAGTTTCGGGTGAAGAACGGCGAGGTCGATGTTGAAGAGGGCCAGCAGATTAAGGTCGACGTCTTTGAAAAGGGCGAGCGCGTCGACGTCATTGGCACCAGCAAGGGCCGCGGTTTCGCCGGCACGATCAAGCGTCACGGGTTTGGCCGCCAGAACAAGACTCACGGTCAGTCTGACCGCGAGCGCGCGCCTGGTTCGGTTGGCGCAACCACGACACCCGGTCGCACGCTGCCCGGCCAGCGCATGGCCGGCCGGATGGGAAATGAGCGCGTAACCTCCCAGAACCTGCAGGTTGTGGTTGTTGATCCGGAGCGCAACCTGCTCGCAGTTCGTGGCTCTGTCCCCGGCGCGAAAGGCAGCATTGTCATGATTAAGCCTGCCCGTGTGCGTCGCGGCAAGTGACACGAGGGAACGAGGTAGTCGCCATGCAAGTACCAGTATTGGATATGACCGGCAAGCAGGTTCAGACGATTGATCTGCCCGCCGATATTTTCGAAGCCAAGATCAACGTCGGGTTGATGCACCAGGCGTTTGTCCGGCAAATGGCCAACGCGCGGCTGGGCACGCACAAGGTTCAGCGCCGTTTGGATTTGAAGACGACGACGGCCAAGATGTATCGCCAGAAAGGGACCGGGCGTGCGCGTCATGGTTCCCGCAGCGCGACGCAGTTTGTCGGCGGCGGTCGCCCGATGGGTCCGCGCCCGCGCGATTACAGCAAGGACATGCCGAAGAAGATGCGGCGCGCGGCCATTCGCAGCGCCCTGAGCGCTCTGGCCCGCGACCAGCAACTTGTCTTTGTCGATCGCCTGTCGCTGGATGCGCCGCGCACCAAGCAAATGGCGGAAATTTTGAACCGCGTCGCGGGCAGCACAAAGGCTCTGGTGCTGGTTGCCGATCGCAACGAGAACGTGCAGCGCAGCGTCAACAACCTGGAAGGGGCCAAGACCCTGCGCGCCAGCTACCTGAATATTCGCGATCTGCTCCAGCATGACAAGGTCGTCGTCCCACTGGACGCGCTCGATGTCATCAAGCAGATTTGGGGAACGGAGAAATAGTCATGGCGCTGCATCTCTATGACGTGATCCGTCGCCCGCTCATTACCGAAAAGTCCAACATTCTGGCGGACGAGTTGAACCAGTATGTCTTCGAGGTCGCGCCCGAGGCGAACAAAGCGCAGATCAAAGAAGCCATCGAGGTGATCTTCGACAAGAAAGTCAAGAAGGTCAACACGGTCATCATGCCGGCGAAGCGGGGACGGCGGGGGCGCAAGACATATGTGCGCTCAAAGCAGTATAAGAAGGCCATCGTCACGCTGGTCGAAGGCGACAAGATCGAGTTGTTCAACGTATAACGGGGCGAAAGACCGATGCCAGTTAAAGTATACAAGCCTACCTCGGCTGGCCGGCGCGGCATGACCGGGCACAGCTTCGAGGAGATCACCAAGTCAAAGCCGGAAAAGTCGCTGACCGAAGCGCTGCGCAAGCGCGGTGGTCGCAACCACAGCGGTCGCCTCACCGTGCGCCATCGTGGCGGTGGTCATCGCCGTCGTTACCGCATCATCGACTTCAAGCGGGATAAGTTTGACATTCCCGCCGAGGTCATTGCGATTGAGTACGATCCCAATCGCTCGGCGCGTATCGCGCTGCTGCAGTACGCCGATGGCGAGAAGCGCTACATCATCGCGCCGCTGGGCCTGAAGGTTGGCGATCGCGTCGCCAACGGCGAACGGGCGGAATTGCGCCCCGGAAACGCGCTCTACATTCGCGACATCCCGGTCGGCACGCAGATTCACAATATCGAGCTGCTGCCGGGCCGCGGCGGGCAACTGGCGCGTTCGGCTGGCGTTTCGGCGCAGTTGCTGGCGAAGGAAGGTAGCTACGCTCAGATCCGCCTGCCTAGCGGCGAGGTTCGTCTGGTGCATGAGAAGTGCATGGCGACGATTGGTCAGGTTGGCAATACCGATCATGGCAATATCAAGATCGGCAAGGCCGGCCGTAAGCGCTGGATGGGCTGGCGGCCAACGGTTCGCGGTGTCGCCATGGACCCCGGCAGCCACCCGCATGGCGGTGGTGAAGGTCGTTCCGGTATCGGCATGCCCGGGCCGAAGACGCCTTGGGGCAAACCGGCGCTTGGCAAGCGCACCCGCGTCAACAAGCGCACGGCCAAGTTCATCGTTCGCCGGCGTGGCAAACGTCGTTAGGGCAATCATCGGCGCCTGGCGTCTGGCTAGTGGTGGGGATAACTGGTCAGTCGCCGGACGCCAGGCGCCGAGAGCCGACACCAAAGGTTGAAGAGGTATGTCACGTTCACTGAAGAAGGGGCCATACGTAGACCCCAAGCTACTCAAGAAGATTGAGAAGCTGAACAGCGAAAACAAGAAAACGGTCATTCGGACCTGGAGCCGCGCGAGCACGATCTTTCCGCAGATGGTGGGCCACACGATTGCCGTGCATGATGGCCGCCGCCATGTACCGATTTATGTGACGGAAAACATGGTTGGCCATAAGCTGGGCGAGTTTGCCCCCACGCGGACGTATCGCGGCCACATGGTCGAGAAGAAGAAGAAATAGGGGGGAGCGATGGAAGTCCGTTCCACTGTTCGTTACTTGTCGATCTCCCCACAGAAGCTCCGTCTCGTGTGCGATAAAGTGCGCGGGTTGGATGCCCAGGAAGCGCTGGTGATCCTGAAGTTCATGCCGCAGAAGGGCGCGCAATTCGTGTCCAAGGCCGTGGCTTCGGCGCTGGCGAATGCAGAGAACAACTTTGACCTGGACCCGACTGGCATGTACGTTCGTACGATTTACGCGGATGGCGGGCCGATGCAGAAGCGCTGGAAGGCCGGTGCGCGTGGCCGCTATAAGCCGCGCAAGCGTCGCACCTCGCACCTGACGGTCATCCTGGCAGAGCGAGAAGGGAAATAGGAAAGTATGGGCCGTAAAGTAAACCCGATCGGCTTTCGCCTGAAGGTGAACCGTGATTGGGATGCGCGCTGGTTTGCGGAAAAGCAGCGTTATACCGAGCAACTGCACGAAGACTTCCAGATTCGTCGTTACATCCGCTCGGAAGCGCAGCGCGCCGGCGTCTCTCGTCTGGAGATCGAGCGCTATCCGAACCAGCTTCTGGTGACCATCCACACCGCCCGCCCCGGCATCCTCATCGGGCGTAAGGGCGAAGCGGTGAAGAAGATGCGCCAAGGGCTGGAAGAAATGACGGGCAAGAAGGTCAAGGTCGAGGTTTCGGAGATTGAAAAGCCGGACACCGACGCGGCGCTGATTGCTGAAAATATCGCCTCCCAGCTTGAGAAGCGCATCGGCCACAGCCGCGCCATGAAGCGCGCGATCAGCCAGGCCATGCGCCAGGGCGCGCAGGGCATCCGTATCGAAGTCAGCGGCCGTCTGGCCGGAGCCGACATGGCCCGCCGTGAATGGGCGAGCGAAGGGCGCATCCCGCGCAATACGCTGCGCGCCGACATCGACTACGGGACTGCCGAAGCGCTGACGACGTTTGGTCGTATTGGCGTCAAGGTCTGGGTCTACAAGGGCGACGTGCTGCGGGACGACAAGTCGAAGCCAGCCGGCGAGCCTAAGGAAGCGTACGTCACGCCCTGACGGCGCGCTGGATTCGAGGAGTAGATGCAATGTTAATGCCAAAGCGTGTTAAATACCGCAAGCAGATGCGTGGCCGGATGACCGGCAAGGCCTATCGAGGCTCGACGGTCGAGTTCGGCGAGTACGGTCTGCAGGCGTTGGAGCCGGTCTGGCTGACCAGCCGGCAGATTGAAGCGGCGCGTCGCACGATGGTTCGCTACATTCGCCGTCGCGGTAAGGTGTGGATTCGCATTTTCCCCGACAAGCCGTATACCAAGAAGGCTGCCGAAACCCGCATGGGTAAGGGCAAGGGGTCGGTTGAGTACTGGGTGGCGGTCGTAAAGCCGGGGCGCATTCTGTTCGAAATGGGCGGCATTTCGGAAGAGGAAGCGCGAGAGGCGCTGCGTCTCGCCAGCCACAAGCTGCCGATCAAGACCAAGTTCGTCAAGCGCATCGACCCGATTTCTGGAGTGGAGCAGGGCTGATGTACGCGAAAGAAATTCGGAAAATGACGGACGAGCAGATTCTCGACGCCATCGAAGACCAGAAGGAAGCGCTCTTTAACCTGCGGTTCCAGGAGGCTTCGGGGCAGTTGGAAGATGTGAATGCCCTCAAGCGCACCCGTCGCGATATCGCGCGGCTGAAAACCATCCTCCGCGAGCGGCAGTTGGCCGCGCAGCGGGTGAGCGAAGAAGGGAAGAAGTAATCATGCCAAACAAGCGCAGGCGGCTGGTGGGCCGCGTTGTCAGCGACAAGATGGACAAGACGGTGACGGTGTTGCTGGAAAAACGCAGCATCCACCCGATCTATAAGAAGTATGTCGTGTCGACCAAGAAGGTACACGCCCATGACGAGAGCAACTCCATTGAAGTTGGCTCGGTGGTGCGTATTGTCGAAAGCAAGCCGCTGAGCAAGACCAAGCGCTGGGTGGTCGAGGAAGTGCTGGCGCGTCCGGGCGAGGCGCTGGTGACCGATCTGGCTGACGAGGTCGGGCTGACCGGCCAGGAACAGGGCGAGGAGGCGGCAGAATGATCCAGACCGAATCCCGTCTCAAGGTGGCCGATAACACGGGCGCTCAGGAGTTGCTGGTGATCCGTGTCGTCGGTGGCTCCCGACGTCGCTATGGCTCGGTCGGCGACATTGTGGTTGCGACCGTGAAGTCGGCGACGCCGCAGGGCAGCGTCAAGAAGAGCGATATCGTCCGGGCTGTGATCGTGCGTGTGGCCAAGGAATACCGCCGTAGTGATGGTTCGTACATTCGCTTCGATGACAACGCTGCCGTTATTCTGAACGATGACCTGCAGAACCCGCGCGGAACACGCGTCTTCGGGCCGGTGGCGCGCGAACTGCGCGATAAGGGCTTTTTGAAGATCGCGTCCCTCGCGCCGGAAACCCTGTAGTATCTCAGAAGAGGGTTGCGAACATGCAGAGGATCAAGAAGGGCGATACCGTCGAGGTGATCGCCGGCAAGGATCTGGGCGAGCGCGGCGAAGTGATCGCCGTGTTCCCGAAGGAAAATCGCGTCCAGGTTTCGGGCGTGAACATTCTGAAGAAGCACGAGAAGGCGCGCCAGGCCGGCAATCGCCAGGTCCCGGCGCAGATCGTCGAGTTCGAAGGCAAGCTGCACCTGTCCAATGTGATGCTGGTCTGCCCGAAGTGCGACAAGAAGACCCGTGTGGGCTTCCGCGTTCGCGAGAACGGCTTTAAGGTGCGCGTGTGCCGCGCCTGCGGCAACGAGATTGAATAGGCCGGGGTCTATGAAGCACAAGTACGCCATTTACAAACGCTACCAGGAACAGGTCGTCCCGGCCCTGAGCGAAGAGTTCGGCTACAAGAACATCAACCAGGCGCCGCGCATCGAAAAGATCGTCATCAACATCGGTGAGGGCGCGGCCAACGAGAATCCCAAGTTGCTGGACGGCGCGGTTGACGACCTGACCAGAATCAGCGGTCAGAAGCCTGTGATTACGCGGGCCCGGAAGAGCGTGGCGAATTTCAAGCTGCGCGAAGGCCGGCCGATTGGCGTGAAGGTGACGCTTCGCGGCGAACGGATGTGGGCGCTGCTCGACCGTCTGATCAACATCGCGCTGCCGCGCATTCGCGACTTCCGCGGTGTGTCGCCTGACACGTTCGATGGGCGCGGGAACTATACCATCGGCCTGCGCGAGCAAATCGTGTTCCCGGAAATTCAGTACGACAAGATCGACCGGGTGCGCGGCATGGAAATTACGATCGTGACCACCGCCCGGACCGACGAGGAAGGCCGCCGTCTGCTCAAGTTGCTCGGCATGCCTTTCCGCGAGCACTAAGCACTTAGGGGTAACAGGAAATGGCCAAGAAATCAGTCACGGCGCGCGAAGGCCGCCGCAAGTACAAGGTGCGCGTACGCAACCGCTGCCAGTTTGTGGACCCGAACTCGGGCAAGATATGCGGCCGCCCACGGGGCTACATCCGCCGCTTTGGCCTCTGCCGCATCCACTTCCGCGAAATGGCGTTGCAGGGCAAGCTTCCCGGCGTGGTCAAGTCAAGCTGGTAGTCGAAGGGGCGATCAAGCGATGATAAACGATCCTATTGCGGATATGCTGACGCGCATTCGCAACGCCCTGATGGCGGGTAAGGCGAGCGTCGACATTCCAAAGTCGAACCTCAAACTGGAAATTGCCCGGATTCTGAAGGAAGAGGGCTATATCGAAGATTATCAGGTGATCGAACAGTCGCCTGTTGATCTTATCAACATCACGCTCAAGTATCATGGTTCTCGCCGCGAACGCCGCCCGGTCATCACGCATATCGAGCGCATCAGCAAGCCGGGCCGCCGCGTGTATCGCGGCCGTCGTGATATGCCGCGCGTGATGAGCGGCATGGGCATCGCGATTGTGACCACGCCCAAGGGCGTGATGACCGCGCAGCAGGCACGCCGCGAACGTACCGGCGGCGAGGTGCTGTGCTACGTCTGGTAGACCGTGTTAAGGGGCTTGAACGCGGCCACTGGGCCTTGCGGGAGAAGCTGCCTGAGTGTCTAGGGAATTAAAACATGTCACGTATTGGCAAGAAACCGATCCCGGTGCCGGACAAGGTTTCGGTGTCGATTGAGGAGAAGCGGCGCATTTCGGTCAAGGGGCCGAAAGGCGAGCTTCAGCTCGATCTGCCGCCGGATATGACCGTCACCCAGGAAAATGGCGCTCTGTTGGTCCACCGGCCATCCGATGAGCGCCGCCACCGCGCCCTGCATGGCCTGACGCGCGCGCTGATCGCGAATATGGTTCAGGGCGTGTCCGAGGGCTTCCGCCGGAGCCTGATTGTCGAGGGCGTAGGGTATAGTGGCGAACTTCGCGGCAAAGATCTGGTGCTCCGGTTGGGCTATTCACACGAGATCGTCGTCACACCGCCCGAAAACATCACGTTCTCGGTCGAGGGGCGTAATCCGACCACGATTCACGTTGACGGCATCGACAAGCAGGTCGTCGGCCAGGTCGCGGCGAACATCCGCGAACTGCGTCCGCCTGAGCCTTATCTGGGCAAGGGCATACGCTATGCCGGCGAGCAGATCCGTCGCAAGGCGGGCAAGACGGGTAAGTAAGGAATAATCACGATGGCAACCTCGAAGGCACTCAAGAAGAAACATGCATCGCGCTATCGGCGTCATCGCCGCGTGCGCTCTCGTGTCATCGGCACGCCGGCCCGTCCACGTTTGAACGTGTTCCGCAGCCTGACGGGCATCTATGCCCAGGTGATCGACGACACTATTGGCCACACACTGGTGTCGGCCTCGACAATCGACAGGGGCATTGCCGCGCAGGTCGCGGGCAAAACCGGGACGGAAGCTGCCAGAATCGTCGGCCAGGTGCTCGCGCAGCGCGCCAAGGAAGCCGGTATCGAGAAAGTCGTCTTCGACCGTGGCGGTTACAAGTATCATGGCCGTGTCGCCGCGCTGGCTGAAGGCGCTCGCGAAGCCGGTCTAGACTTCTAGGTTGGAGTAAAGAATGGCGAAACAACAACGTGAACAGCGCGAGCCGCGCGAGCTTCGCGATGAGCGTGAAGAACTGGATGAGCGCGTCATCGACATCAAGCGCGTCGCCAAAGTGATCAAGGGCGGTCGCCGCTTCGCCTTCCGCACCGTGGTTGTGGTCGGCGATGGTCAGGGGCGTGTCGGCGTTGGCATCGGCAAGGCCCGCGGCGTGCCGGACAGCATCCGCAAGGGAACCGAGCGCGCGCGTCGTAGTATGCGGAAGTACGCGCTTTCGGGCACGACCATTCCGCACCCGGTCACCGCGCGCTATGGCGGCGCCGAGGTGTTGCTGAAGCCAGCCGCGCCTGGTACTGGCGTGATCGCCGGCGGTGGCGTGCGCGCGGTGCTTGAAGCGGCCGGTGTGCGCGACATCCTGACTAAGAGCCAGGGCAGCAATAATCTGCTCAACGTTGCGATGGCGACCCTGACAGCGCTGGAGCAACTGCGCTCGCCCGAGGAAATGGCGGCCATGCGCGGCAAGGACATCAACAGCGTCCGTCCGTTCTGGGAGCGCCGGAAGCCGGAGGCGGTGACCAATGAGTAAAACGAAGATGCTGACCGTGAAGCTGGTTCGCAGCCCTATCGGCTACGAGAAGAGCCAGGGCGATACCGCGAAGGCGCTTGGGCTGCGCAAGCTGAACGCGACCGTTACCGTTCCAGATACCCCGTCCGTGCGTGGCCAGATCTTCAAGATCCGCCATCTGGTCGAGGTAACTGAGTCGAAGGAAGCAAGCAAATGAAACTGCACGACCTGAAACCCACGCCGGGGTCGTATAAGAAGAAGACCCGGGTTGGTCGTGGTATCGCGGCTGGCAAGGGTAAGACTGCCGGTCGTGGTACCAAGGGCCAGGGCGCGCGCAGCGGCGGGGTCAAAGGCCCTTACTTTGAAGGCGGTCAGTTGCCGCTGGTCCGTCGCCTGCCGTTCAAGCGCGGGTTCAACAATATCTTCCGCATTCGCTATCAGGAAGTCAACGTCGGCCTGCTGGAAGCGTTTGATGCCGGAACGGAAGTCACCCCGGCGCTGCTGGCCGAAGCGGGCCTCATCCGCGACGCCGACAAGCCGGTCGTTATCCTGGGGGATGGCGAACTGAGCAAGAAGCTATCGGTAAGCGCCCATCGCTTCACCAAGCAAGCGGCTGAGAAAATCGCTGCTGCCGGAGGAACCGCCAACAAGCTCGAGCTGAAGCTGAAGGGCGCGCGCGCGACGGTCAAGCTGCTCCCGAAGGAACAGCTTGCCAAGCTGTATGGCGCGGAATAGAACGGCCTGAAGATGGTTGGGCTATGGAGTAGGGGCGACGCATCCTGGCAGTAGCGAGGAATCGCGAGTCGCCTCTATTCGTCTGTGTAATGCCCAGCCCAACTAGACTCTGTTGAGGACTTTTGTCATGATTGAGGCTCTTCGTAATGCCTTCCGCCTGCCGGACCTGCGCAACAAACTGTTGATCACCGGGCTGATTCTGGTGATCTACCAGTTTGCCGCGCACGTGCCGGTTATCGGCGTCGAGCGCAGCGCCTTGCGCGCTTTGATGGAAGGAAATGCCGGCGGTCTGGTTGGCGTGCTCAACCTGCTGTCGGGCGGCGCGGTGCAGAACTTCAGCGTCATTGCCAATGGGGTGTATCCGTACATCACCGCGTCGATTATCTTCCAGCTTCTCGTGCCGATTGTGCCGCAGCTTGAGCAGCTTCAGCGCGAGCCGGGCGGTCGCGAGAAGATTGAAACCTATACCTACTACCTCGCCATCCCGATGGCGATCCTCCAGTCCGTCAGCCAGATCAACATTTTCAACGCGCTGCTGGGGACCGGACAGTCGATTATCCCCGGTTTTGGCGCTGACCCGCTGCTGACGATCACGGTGATCGTCACGATGACCGCCGGCACGATGTTCGCGATCTGGCTTGGCCAGTTAATCACCGAACAGGGGATCGGCAATGGTCTGTCGATCATCATCTTTGCGGGCATTGTGGCGAGCGCGCCGCAGAATCTGGTGCAGTTGCTGACCAGTACGACCCAGCCGATCTACAGCCTGATCATGTTCATCCTGATCACGGTGGTCAGCATCATTGGTATTGTCGTCATTCAGGAAGGCGTGCGCCGCATTCCTGTTCAATATGGCAAGCGCGTGCGTGGTCGCAGGCAGTATGGCGGCGCCAGCACGCACATTCCGCTGAAGGTCAACCCGGTCGGCATGATCCCGCTCATTTTCGCGCAGTCGATCATCACCTTCCCGGCTTTGATCGTCAGCCTGTTCCCGGAGGGGCCGCTGCGCGACTCGATCACGCAGACCTTCGGCCAGCAGCAAGGGCTTGGCTACTGGCTGACTTTCTTCCTGCTGGTTGTTGGTTTCACGTTCTTCTATTCGGACGTGATGGTCTCGAACCAGAATCTGGCCGAGAACCTGCAACGCAACGGCGGCTTCATCCCCGGCATCCGCCCCGGCAAGCGCACGCAGGATTATATTCTGCGCGTGACCCGGCGCATCACGCTGGTTGGCGCGCTTTTCCTGGGCGTCATCGCCATCACGCCGGGCGTGGTCGACTTCATCAACCGCCTGCTGTTCCCCTACGAAGCGGTGAGCGGTATTGCCGGTAATCCGGCGCTGGTGCTGACCGGCTCCGGTCTGATCATCGTCGTTGGTGTGGTCATCGACACCATGCGCCAGCTTGAAGCGCAGCTTGTGATGCGTAATTACGACCGCTTCATGCGGTAAACGTGGATCACGGGTCGCCGCCTCTGGTCTGGGTATCGCCAGAGGTGGCGTTTCCACGATCTTCGGGCCGTCAAGGAACAAACAGTAATGGTCGATCATATTTATTTGTTTATGGGCATTCAGGGTTCCGGAAAAGGGACTCAGGCCGAACGGTTGTCAAAAGCCCTATCGATTCCGCACATCAGCACCGGCGACATCTTTCGGGAAGTCATCAACCAGAATAGCCCGCTCGGCGAGGAACTCCGCGCCATTCTGAATAGGGGCGATCTGGTTCCTGATGAGTTGACATCCCGAATGGTGCGCGAGCGGTTGTCCAGACCGGACGCAGCCAAGGGCTTCATTCTCGATGGCTATCCGCGCACGCAGGGGCAGGTCGAGCATCTCGATCAGATGCTGGCGGAGATGGGGCGCTCGATCCGCGCTGTCTTTTTCTTCGACCTGCCGGAAGAGGAAACAGTGGCCCGGCTGGAGCCTCGCCGCGTTTGCACGAAGGACTCGTCGCACATCTACCATCTGGTGAACAAGCCGCCGAAGCAGGACATGGTCTGCGACATCGACGGCGCGCCGCTGAAACAGCGCGACGACGATAAACCGGAGGCGATTCGCAAGCGGGTGGCCGAGTACAAGCGCGAAACCCTGCCGCTGCTCGATCACTATCGTCAGAAGGATCTCGTGCGGCGTATCGATGCCATGCAGAGCATCGACGCAGTCACGGAAGAAGTGTTGAAAATCGCTAATGCCTAGTACGACACACACCGGCGTGCATCTGAAGACGCCGGAAGAAATCGCGCTTATGCGCGAAGCAGGCCGTATCGTGGCGCGCGCGCTGCAGGCGATGCGCGAGGCGGTGCGCCCCGGTATCACCACTGCCGAACTCGACAAAATCGCCGAGACGGTGATACGTGACCACGGGGCCATCCCGGCGTTTCTCGGCTATCCCAAGCCCGGCGCGCCCGATTATCCCGCGACGATCAATGCGTCGATCAACAATGAGCTGGTGCATGGGCTTCCCGGCCCGCGCGCGCTGCGCGAGGGCGACATCATCAGCCTTGATGTCGGCGCGATCCATGAAGGATTTGTCGGCGATGCGGCGTTCACTATGGGCGTTGGCGAAATCCCTCCGGCGGTACAGCGGCTGCTCGACGTGACCGAACAGGCGTTGTACGTCGGCATCGAGAAGGCTGTCCTGCCGAACGAAACGGCGGACATTTCGATGGCAATCCAGCAGTTTGTCGAACGGCAGGGTTACAGCGTCGTGCGCGAGTATACCGGCCATGGCGTCGGGCGCAGCATGCATGAAGAGCCACAGATTCCAAACTGGTGGCCGCGCCATGCGCGCCAGCGAGGGTTCATCAGCTATCCGCTGCAACCCGGCATGACGTTTGCCATCGAGCCGATGGTGATCGCGGGGCGGCCTGAAACCCGCGAATTGAGCGATGGCTGGACGGTCGTTTCCCGCGATGGATCGCTGTGCGCGCATTTCGAGCACACCATCGCTGTTACCGAAGGAAAACCGCTGATTCTGACGCTGCCCTAGCCGGATCAGCCGAATCCTGATTTGTCAAGGTCCGCGGCGTGTTTGCCGCGAGATTGGGTCGCCAGTGGTTTTAACAAAGGGTAGACACACCCGATAATGACTGCTAAAATGACCCACTTGTAAACAACCCGGTTTGAGAGAGTTGACAACATGCGCGTTTCTACATCTGTTAAGCGCCGCTGTCCAAAGTGCCGCATTATCAAGCGGCATGGCAACATCATGGTCATCTGCGAAAACCCGAAGCATAAGCAGCGCCAGGGCTAGCGCGCCGGTCAGGGTATAGAGGGGAACCTGTTTATGGCTCGTATTGAAGGGGTGGACCTGCCCCGCGATAAGCGAGTGGAAATCGCACTCACTTACATCTACGGCATTGGGCGCACGACCAGCCAGAAGTTGCTGGCGCAGACGGGTGTGAATCCGGACACGCGCGTGCGCGACCTGAGCGAAAACGAGATACAAGCCCTGCGCGAGGCGATTGGTGGCCTGACGGTTGAGGGTGACCTGCGTCGTGAAGTGCAACTGAATATCAAGCGGCTGTCGGAAATCGGTAGCTATCGCGGCCTGCGCCATCGCCGCAATCTGCCGGTACACGGCCAGCGCACGCGCACCAATGCGCGCACGCGCCGCGGTCCCAAGAAGACCGTGCCGGGTCGTGGCCGTCGTCGTGGCGCGACCAAGAAGTAACGGTCGCACAGGATAGGATTCATGTGGCGCGGGGTCTGCCGAGGCAACCCCGCGTTTAGTGCGATTATGATCAGAACGCGCCCTGCGGCGTCATGGCAGGGCGTTTCTGCCAGACAGAACCAAACGACCATTTTGGAGAAGTGACAGCTATGGCACGAACAGCAGGGGCGAGAAGGAGCGGGGCGGCCAGTGGCCGTCGTGTCTCACGAAAAACTGCCAAGAACATTCCCTACGGGCAGGCGCATATTTTCGCCACGTTCAATAACACGATCATTTCGATGACCGATCAGTCGGGCAATGTCGTGGCGTGGGCGAGCGCCGGCACTTCTGGCTTCAAGGGCAGCCGCAAGAGTACACCCTATGCCGCCCGTGTGGCCGCGCAGTCTGCGGCGGAGGCGGCGCAGGGTCACGGTATGCAGGAAGTGGACGTGTTTGTGAAGGGGCCGGGGCCGGGTCGCGAAGCGGCTATCCGTGCGATTCAGGCCAGCGGTCTTAAGGTGCGCTCCATTACGGATGTGACGCCTGTCGCGCATAACGGCGTGCGTCCGCCCAAGAAGCGCCGCGTCTAAGTGTCATCAGTTTTACCGTAACAGGGACGGGGAGGCGCTGGTTTGGTCACAAATAACATGGTGCTGCCGCACAAGGTCGAGAGCGATGCCACGACTGAGAAGTACGGGCGTTTCATCATTAGCCCGCTGGAGGGCGGTTATGGCATGACGCTGGGCACGGCCCTGCGGCGCGTGCTGCTGTCATCGCTGCCGGGTGCGGCGGTTACGAGCATCCGTGTCTCGGACGTGCATCACGAGTTTTCCGCCATTCCGAACGTCCGCGAGGACATGACGCAGTTGATCCTTCAGGTCAAGCAGTTGCGCCTGAAGCTGTATGACGTCGAGTCCGCGCGGCTGCGGCTTGAGCATCGTGGTGAGGGCTTGGTGACGGCCGCCGACATCATCTGCCCGCCGGAGGTCCAGATCATCAACGCGGACCTTTATCTGTTCACCGCCGACTCGCCAGACGCGCATGTCGAGATGGAGTTCACGGTCGAGGCCGGGCGTGGTTACAGCCCTGCCGAAGAGCGCGGTCGCCTGCCGATTGGCGAGCTGCCTGTCGACGCGATTTTCAGCCCCATTCGCCGCGTCAACTTCGATGTCGACCGGGCGCGTGTCGGCCAGCGTACCAATTACGACAAGCTGATCCTCGAAATCTGGACCGATGGCACAATTCGCCCCGAAGAGGCGCTGAGCCAGGCGGCGCAGATTCTGATGAAGCACCTGACTGTGATCGGCGGCGTCGACTTCCCAAGCTATCCCGAGTTTGGCGCAAGCCAGTACGAGCAGGAAGAGCTTGAGAAGCGCGAGAACGCTCAGTTGTATGAGAAGCCCATCGAGGAACTCGACCTCAGCGTTCGCGTATTTAACTCCCTCAAGCGCACCGGCATTACCACCGTTGGCGATGTGCTGGAGATGCTCAACCGTGGTCCGGATGCCATGCTCGCTATCCGTAACTTTGGTGAAAAGTCGCTCGACGAACTGGTCGGCAAGCTGAAGGAAAAGGGCTATCTGCCTCAGGATACCGAAGTCTCGGCTGCTGGCGGCTACGAGAGCGAATAAGGATTTCGTACGATGCGACACAACGTTAAAGGCAAATCTCTCAATAGAGATACCAAGCAGCGCAAGGCTCTGCGTCTTGCGCTGGCGACGGCGCTCCTGAAGCAGGAGCGGATCAAGACGACGCGCGCCAAGGCTGATTTCGTGCGCGGCTACGTCGAAAAGTTGATCACGACCGCCAAGCGTGGTTTGGCGCATGAAGACCCGAACCGCGCGGTACATGCGCGTCGCATTGCTGCCAGCCGGCTGAACAACGATCGTGAGCTGGTCGGCAAGCTGTTCGACACGCTGGCCCCGCGTTACCAGAACCGCCCCGGCGGTTACACGCGCATTCTCAAGCTGGGGCCGCGCAAGGGCGACGCCGCCGAGATGGTCATTCTCGAGCTGGTGGATCGCGAGGCGTAAGCTCGGCGCGGATGCCGGCGGCTGAGGTGGACGCGAACACGGCGGTTCGCTATCGCGCGACGCTGGCGTATGATGGCACGGCCTATCAGGGCTTCCAGCGTCAGGCAGGCGACACACCGACCATTCAGGCAGCGCTCGAAAAGGCGCTGCTGGCGGTGACAGGCCAGCCGGTGACGGTGATCGCCGCAGGGCGCACGGATAGCGGCGTTCACGCCGTAGGCCAGGTGATCGCGTTTGATGTCGTCTGGAAACACGGTGATGACGACCTGCTCAGAGCCATCAACGCCGTGCTTCCAGACGACATCGCCCTGCAGGACCTGCGACAGCAGGCCGGTTTTCACCCGCGGTATGACGCGGTGGCGCGCGTTTACAAGTATCATCTCGTTCAGGCCCCGCAGCGGCAACCGCTGGAGCGGAATCGGGCGTGGTACGTGCGCGGTGAGCTGAATTACGAGGCGATGAACGCCGCAGCGATGCAGTTGCTGGGCGAACACGATTTCGCCTCGTTTGGCCGCCCGCCCAAAGGCGAGAACACCGTCCGGCTGGTGATGGAATCGCACTGGAACCGGCGGCGCGTTCTTCATGGCTGGGAATGGACGTACACGATTGAAGCGAACGCCTTTCTGCAGCACATGGTTCGCCGAATCGTCGGTGTGCTGGTCGAAGTGGGACGTGGCGCGCTGACGCTGGACGAGTTCATGGCGCTGTTCCGGGCGCGAAAACTGATCAGCAGCATCGCGCTCGCGCCGCCGCAGGGGCTGGTTCTTGAACAGGTGAAGTACTGACGGGAAGAGCCGAACACGCTCTTCAAACCTGAGCGAGACAGTCGCTCAGCCGATGAAGCGAGATGCGG
>QGUR01000334.1 GCA_003242205.1 Chloroflexota bacterium
CCAAGCCCCGGCGCAATACTGACCCAGGGCGCAGCGCGAAACGTGACGCGCGCCTCGTAGAGCATCGCGCCCCAGTCCGGCACGCCGAGATCGCCCGCCAGCCCGAAAGTTTCGCGCCGAGCGCGCCTGCCGAGAGCGCCGCGTCAACAAGGCAATCGAGTTCGGGAGATGACACGGTCAGCGTTTGCAGCAGGGCATGGTTCTGGATCAGCAGCGGGCCGAGTGCCTGCGCGTCTCCTGCTTCAATGGCCCGCCGGGCTTCGCGGACCAGCTGGCCGATAGAGTCGATCACCGGCTGGTAACGATTCGGGGCTTGCTGCACCAGTTTGCGGACATCACCGACGGCGATGCGTGTCAGCGCGCCTTTTCCCGTATCGCCGATAAGCAGGTGAAATGGTGCGCCAATGCGAATGGTCTCGATTGGCCGGTTACGCTGGTAAAGAATGGGTTGTTCGTAGACGATCACCGTATTGTCGATGCCGCTCGGCCAGCCGTGATGGAGCTTCTCGACTTCGTAGACCAGTTCGTTCAGGCGTTCGTTGGGGAGCGATGCGCCCAATGCCTCAGCGAGTGCGCGCATGAGCGCCGCCGATACCGCCGCGCCGCTGCCCAGTCCACTCGCCAGCGGAATATCTGACGTGACGGTGATAGTCATATCCGGCGCAGGCAGGTTCAACTCGCGCAATGCCAACCGTGCTGCCAGCGCCAGTGCGTTTTCGACGACCGCGCTGTCGACGTTGATCGGAAGCGTCTGGTTCAGATCTCGGGCGATTACCGTCAGCCCTGAGCCGGCAGGGGCCGCTGCGGCCGCGGCATGGGCGCGCAGGCTTGACACTGGCACGGCGATAGCGGGCTGCTCGTAGACGACGGCATGCTCGCCTAGCAGGATGACTTTGGCCGGGGCGCTCGCGTTCATGAGACAGGTGAATGGAGTAGTTGGGGTAAATAAATGATGGCGACGAAGGTCAGGCCCCAGAGCATAATCGCGGCCAGCAGAGGCTTGTCCTTCAACAGCACTTCGTCGGGAGCGCTGCCTTCGCCTTTAACGTGCATCAGGTACAGGTAACGAAAGATGCCGTACAGCACAAACGGGACGGTCAGCAGGGCGAGGTTTGTGCCTGCCAGCACGGGCGATTCTGTTTCGATCGTGTAGATTGTGTAGGTGATTAGCACGCTGACCATGACCATTCGCAGCATGTCATCGAGCAAGGGTAGATTGTAGTGCTCGAAGGTTACGCGAATGGAACCGGCTTTTTCCGCCAGCAGCAGCAATTCCTGGCGGCGCTTGCCAACCGCCAGAAACAGCGCCAGCAGCGCCACGCTCAGATAGAGCCATGGCGAAAAGTTGGTGACATGAATGACCACCGTGCCCGCCGCGACCCGCAGCACGTAACCGGCGGCGATGGTCAGCACGTCGACGATCACGATGTGCTTGAGCCAGAACGTATAGGCGATGTGCAGCACCAGATAAACGAGCACAATCGCCGCCAGCCATGTGTTCAGCAAGGCTGACAGGGCGAGCGTGATCAGCGGCAGCACAAATGCTGCGATTGTCGCCACGGGAACCGACAATTGGCCCGAAGCGATTGGCCGATGCCGCTTGCGAGGGTGCTGGCGGTCGCGTTCGACGTCAATCAGATCGTTGATGATGTAAATGCTGCTCGAAGCCAGACACAGCAGGAAGAAAGTCGCGATAACCGTGAGCAATGGCTCCACCATCAACAACTGGGCATCGAAGACCAGGCCAGCGAACACGATGGTGTTTTTTGTCCATTGCTTTGGACGCATGGCCCGAAGCAGGCCAATCAGGGTTTGCAACAGGGACTCCTGGCGTGGGGCGAACTGTTTCTGTGATATTACATGCAGTTGAACGATTATAGCGTTCGAGTCTTGCGTCACAAGGTTGGACTGTGGGATGCCGCCTCGCTCAGGTATACTTCTGGCAGCACGGCTGAGAGAGGACGACGTTGAACATGGGAACCGGACAGAGCGCGACAGCGCGGGCGAACGCGAATATTGCATTCATCAAATACTGGGGCAATCGGGATGATCGCCTGCGTTTGCCGGCTAACTCGTCTCTCAGCATGAATCTCGATGGCCTGCATACCGTGACGACGGTGACCTGGGACGCAGCGCTCAGTGAAGACTCGCTCACGCTTAACGGTCAGGTCGAAACCGGTGCAAAGCTGGAGCGTGTCCGCCGCCATCTCGATGCGATCCGCCACCGCCTTGGCCTCGATGCACATGCGAGCGTGGTGTCGACCAACAATTTCCCGACCGGGGCAGGTATCGCCTCGTCGGCGTCGTCGTTTGCCGCACTGACCGTTGCTGCTGTTGCTGCTGCGGGCGCGCAACTATCGGAGCGTGAGCTGACGACGCTTGCCCGGCTTGGCTCTGGCTCGGCGGCGCGGTCGGTTCCATCCGGTTTTGTCGTGTGGCACGCCGCCGACCGGCACGAAGATTCATACGCCGAGAGCATTGCCGGGCCTGATCACTGGGATCTGGTCGATGTCATCGCGGTGGTGAGCTACCAGCACAAGGAAGTTGGCTCTACCGCAGGACATACTTCTGCCCACACATCGGAATTGCAGGCGACGCGGGTCGAGCACGCGCCCCAGCGGCTCGCCGAGTGCAAGGCGGCGCTGCTTGAGCGCAATTTCGACGCGTTTGCCGAAATCGTCGAACGCGATAGCAACCTGATGCATGCCGTCATGATGACGAGCCGCCCGCCGCTGTTTTACTGGCATCCGGTGTCGTTGGACATCATGACGCAGGTGAGACGCTGGCGCGCGGATGGCCTGCCGGTCTGCTATACGCTGGACGCCGGCCCAAATGTTCACTGCATCTGTACGGCTGCGGCTGCGGATGAGGTGATTGCGAGGTTGAAGGCTATGTCCGGTGTCGATGAAGTTCGGGCGGCGCGACCGGGTGGGCCCGCGGTTGTTCTATCCTGAACCTTTGATGATAATCGCTTGTAGCGTCTATTGATGACCCTTATAATGCTATTGAGAACCGTTAGCCTGTATTATCAGGCCTAAGGATTTGGCTGCATGTTTGATTTTCTGATTGGCAACGACCTGCTGTCGGCGATAGCAGCGTTCGTGCTCGTTTTGATTCCAGCGGTTTTCGTCCACGAACTTGGGCACTTTCTGGCTGCGAAAGCCGTCGGCATAACCATCCTTGAGTTCGGCATTGGCATGCCGCCACGCATGGTGAAGCTGTTCGAGCGAGGCGGCACGGAATATACGCTGAACTGGCTGCCGCTTGGCGGGTTTGTTCGCCCGCTTGGCGAAGATACGGTGCGGCAGTTGGGTGAGGAGGAAACCGAGCGGGATCGCGATCTGGCGCGGGCGCGCGGTATCGACAAAACGATGTCGGTCAACGAAGCGCCGCCGCTTGGGCGGATTTTGTTCTTCTCCGCAGGCGCGTTTGCGAACTTCCTGCTGGCGGCCGTGCTCTTTGCCATCGTCGCGCTGATCGGCGTGCCGCAGATCGTTGGCGGGCGCGTTGTCGCGATGGATGTCATGTCCGGCTCTGCGCTGGCTGAAGCCGGCTTGCAGTCTGGCGATATCATCGAGGCGATCAACGGCGAAACCTTCAACACACCAGCAGAATTCAGCCGCCGGCTGTACGAGTTAAGCGGCGAGGAAGTCACGCTGACGGTGCGCCGCCTCGAAGAACCCAATCAGACTCTAATCAACCTGGATACGGAGCCGCTCACGATTACCTTCACGCCTGATTTACCGGCAACGCCGCCAGAGCAGAAGGGCTATCCGGTGATCCTGGGTGTTGCTCCCGGCTCTCCAGCGGAGGAAGCCGGTATCGAACCGGGCGATCTGGTGACGAGTTTTAACGACACGGAACTGACGTCGTTTGCCCTGTTGCGCGATATGACGCAGGAAAACCTCGACCGTGAGGTGTCGCTGACGTTGCTGCGCGACGGTCAGACGCTGGAAGTCACGCTGACGCCGCGATCCAACCCGCCGGAAGGGCAGGGGGCGATGGGGATTGTCTCCACCGAAGCGCCGGTCGCCGTCGACACGAACCTCGGCTTGCTCTATCAGGAAGGACCGCCGCAGGAGGTGTTGGTCCCGCAGCCGCTCGGCAGGGCGATCCAGTTTAGCCTGAACCGGGTAGCCGATGTGTTTGTGACCATCGCCAGAGTGCCATCCGAAATTTTGGCGGGGACTCTTTCGCCGGAGGCCGCGCGCCCGGTTAGCGTGGTCGGCATCGGGCAGATGGGTGGCGTTTTCCTCCAGCAGAGTGTGCAGACGAACCAGCCGACCATCATCCTCAACTTCATCGCCGTCATCAGCATCGCGCTTGGGCTGACCAATCTGCTGCCACTTCCGGCTTTGGACGGCGGTCGCATCTTCTTTGTCGTGCTCGAAATCGTTCGCGGCCGTCCGATCGCGCCGGAACGCGAGGGTTTCGTTCATCTCGTCGGGCTGGCCATCCTGCTGTCGGCCATGGTCGTGCTTGTGCTCAATGACCTGATTAATCCCGTCACAAACCTGATACGCTGAGGGAAACTACATGAGCTCGAATAAAAGAGCCGCACAAACCGGCCGGAGTCCGAAACCCGAGATCAGCGAGACGATTGCTGCGCTGCAGATGCTGCGCGCTGCTGAAGGTCAGGCCCCGGTGTCGGCGACGATTTACTACGGGCTATCCGGTCTGACTTCTGAAGAACTGGCCGAAATCATGCCGGTCTGGCAGGCGCTGGCCGATGATGAGCGCCGCCGTATCATC
>QGUR01000032.1 GCA_003242205.1 Chloroflexota bacterium
CCGTTGGGCTGCGGCCTTGTGGCCTTCCGGCGCCCCGCGTGCCGATAAAGCCGCAGTTTTTCCCACACGCGGCGGCCCTGCTGGCGCAGTTCTTCCCGCGTTTTCTCGCTCATCGCCGCATACCACGGCACACCGCTCAGGGTTCCGCCGCCGACTTCCATGCGCGTCTGCCCGAGCGCGTTCTGAATGATGATCTGCACCTCCGCAGGCTGTAACTCGCCCTGCGTCTCCGCATATTGCAACAGATCGGCCTTGCGAAAGCGACGGTGGCCGCCGGCCGTTCGCCGGGACGGGAGTTCACCCTTGTCGGCCCAGTTGCGTACGGTCGCCGGGTGAACGCCAAGAATGTCCGCCGCTTGTCTCAAGCTCACCCATTCCGAAGAGTCGCTCATAGCTTTTCCGATGTTATGATCTGGAGAAATCGCTCCGTTTCAGTATACCGCATCGCGCCCCATCACCCGGGAAAAAAAGACCCGGCTCGTGGCGGGCCGGGTCTGTGAGGCAGCCGGTATCGTCTAACGATCCAGCCGCGGACGCTCGCCCAGCGTGACTGGGAAGACGATTTCCTGACCGTCGCGCAGCACGGTCAGATTGACCGTCTGGCCGGGTTCGGTATGGTTCGCCAGATACGCAATGAGCGAGTTAAACCCGGTCACCTTATGATCGTCGATCCGGGTGATGATGTCCACCCGCCGCGGCACGGTAATGCCATCGATGGTAATCGGGTCGGCCGCATCGCGCAGGCCCGCCCGGCCCGCCGGGCCTCGCTCGTCAACGTCGAGCACGACGACGCCCTGCGTGTTGTTCGGCAAATTCAGCGCTTCGATGAGCGCGAGGTCGACGTCATTGGGCCGGCTGCTGATGCCGAGATAGCTGTAAGCAACGTGCCCCTGTTCGATAAGCTGGCGGGCAACGCGCTGCGCCAGATTGCTCGGCACGGCAAAGCCGACGCCAGAATTGCTGCGACTCCCGCTGATGATCTGCGAATTGACGCCGACGACACGCCCCTGCAGGTCAAGCAGCGGCCCGCCGCTGTTGCCCGGATTAATCGCCGCGTCGGTCTGGATGACCGCGCCAATCTGATACTGGCCCAGACTGTCAATCGTGCGGTCGGTCGCGCTGATGATGCCGGTCGTCATCGTCCAGCGCTGGCCAAACGGGCTGCCGATGGCGATCACGCCCTGACCGACATAGAGCGCGTCGGAGTCCGCGAACTGCACCGGATGAAGCTGGTCCGCAGGCAGATCCACTTTGAGCACCGCGAGGTCCGAGTCCGGGTCAAGCCCGACAATCTCGGCCCGCGTAATCGTGCCATCGAAGAAATTGACTTCGATCCGCGTCGCGCCGTTGACCACATGATTGTTAGTCATGATGTGGCCATCGGTATCGAGCACGAAACCGCTGCCCGTGCCTTGGGTGTAACCGCCGGGGATGTAGTAGCGCGTGTTTGGCAGCCGCGCGACGACATTGATCGAAACCACCGACGGGCTGATGCGGTTATAGACATCGGCGTAAATGCGTTCCATATCCAGCAACGGCACATTTTCCGCCGGCGCTTGCTGCGCGGGCGCGTCCAGCGGCTCCACCGCTTTGGTGGGGGCCACCATCGTGCCAAGAACAAAGCCAACCGCGATCAGAAGAAGCGCCAAAGTCGCCAAAATAAAGCGTCTGGCTGCATAAGACGTCATACGTAACTCTCCCACCTCAGACCTGTGAACCGGTAACAAAGCCGTGAACAACCAATTCTTATGTTAAGACCCAAGCATGAGTGCAGGCTGAAAAGCGCGGGGTTTTATGAAAGAAAGCATCAGAGTTTACAGTCATTTTACATGCCGGAGACGCGCGGGCGCGGCGAAAAAAAACGCGAGCAGGGCGCTCGCGGTTGTCGACAGATACAGACGTACCAGTGTGCTAGACGCGTTGGGGAGGAAACTTGTCGCGATACAGATCGAGCGATTTCATGATGGCCCGCTTGGCCTCGTCGGCCCCAACCCAGCCCTTGCTCTCGACCGGCTTGCCTTCAAGCTGCTTGTAGACTTTGAAAAAATGCTCGACCTCTTGCGGGAAATGGCGTGACACATCGCTCAGGTCGTGAAAGTCATCAAACTGCGGGTCGGTCGCCGGGACTGCCAGCACTTTATCGTCGTTTTCGCCGCGATCCAGCATCCGCAGCATGCCGATAGGCCGCACTTCGATCACGCAGCCGGGAAAAGTCGGCTCGCTCATCATGACCAGCACATCGAGCGGGTCGCCGTCTTCATAATAGGACTGCGGAAAGAACCCATAATCGCCCGGATAGTGCAGCGGGCTATAAAGCACGCGGTCGAGCTTGATGACACCCGCCGTCTTGCTGTATTCATACTTGTTGCGACTACCCTTCGGAACCTCCACCACCGCGTACATGACTTCCGGCGGGTTTGGCCCCGGAGACAAATTGTGCCAGAGATGTTGTACCATGATGTTCCTGCCCGGCGGCAAACGAACCGCCTGTGACATATAAGCACTGGCGCAAGTATAGTCCCTGCCTGAAGACTTTTACAGCCCGTGAAAATCGCGGTACCAGGCCCACGTGCGCGCCAGCCCTTCGGTGATATTCACCTGCGGCGCGAAATCGAGCAGTTGACGGGCGCGGGTGTTATCGCAATAGGTGATCGGCGGTTCGGTAAGCGGGCGCGGCACGGTGCGAACGCGCGCCCGTTTGCCGATCAGCTCTTCATAAATCCGGATGAACTCGGTCAGCGGAACCGGCGAACCGAAGCCCAGATTGATGATCTGGTAGCCCATTGGCCGTTCAAGCGCCGCCACGACACCGGCGACGATGTCGTCGATATACGTCCAGTCGCGTTGAAGCGTGCCGCCCTCGAACATCGTGATTTCCTGATCGCCCAAAATCGCTTCAATCGCGCGGATCGGCATCATGTCTGGCCGCCCGTGCGGGCCATAGACGTTAAAAAAGCGCAGCACGGTGACCGGCAAGCCATAAAGCTGGTGATAGCTATAGCCGAACACTTCGGCGGCGCGTTTGCTCGCCGGGTAGGGCGCAAGCGGGCGGTCGGCGGTATCGTCTTCCACAAACGGAATGCGTTTGGTCGCGCCATAGACTGAGGACGTCGAGCCGAGAACGAACACGCTTACGTCGTGTTTGCGCGCCTCATCCAGCAGCGTGACCGTGCCGCTGGTATTGACATCGGCATAGAGCCGGCCCTGCTCGGCGGAGGAGCGCACGCCCGCCATGGCGGCGAGATGAGCCACGCGCGTGATGCCATGGCTGGCAAACAGGTCGCGCACCAGTTGTTCGTCCCGAATATCGCCCTCGACGACATGCAACCGGGCGTCAGACGCGTGCTGCCACAGCGCTTCGATGTTGGCGCGCTTCAACGCCGGGTCGTAATAGTCGTTGAAGTTGTCGAGAATGATGACGGTATCGCCTGCGTCGAGAAGCCTCGCCGCAAGGCGGCTTCCAACGAAGCCAGCGCCACCTGTAATCAGTGTTTTCATTCAGGCCGCCTCGAAAACTCTAGTTCGGATTAGTTTACGCGATCAACCAAAAACGGCGAAACACACCACACCTATCGTCCGGGGTTTCGCCGTTTTGCACGTCAGCCAGCACACGCGCTGCCCTGCGCGCTATGAATCTTGCTGCTTTTCCGCGCTTTCGTCAGTTTCCTCAGTCAGCCCCGGCTCCTCAGCCCGGAAAGGCGGCCGGAAACGATCGGTATCGGGAACGGTATACTGCGCCCCCGATGCAGCCGGAGCCATACCGGCCATCCCGCGCGCACCGGCCACGCGCTGCCGCAATACCAGCACATAGACCACGACGCCAAGCGCCGCCATGCCACACATGACGGCCAGCGCGCCAACCGACGCCAGCAAAAGCTGCTGCTCATCGATGGCTCCGCCCGGCTCGGCAGCCGTGCTGGCGGGCGCTTCCACAGCTTCCACAGGCTGCGCGCCGAATTCGATCACCGGCGGCACGCCGGTATCGCTGACGGTCAGCGTGAACGTCTCCCCGGCGGTCGGCGTGTATTCGGCGCTTGTCACCTGCACCGTGTATTCGCCCGGCGGCAGCAATTGAAAGCCAACCAGACCATTGGTCGCGTTGGGCGAGTCATCCAACAGCGCGCTGGCGATGATGACGCCGTCGGAGTCGATCAGATTGACGCTGACGCCGCTCGTGAGAAACGGCTCGCCCGTATCACGAACGCCGTTGCCGTTACGATCCAGAAAGGAACGTACCCAGAGCTGGCCGCCGGTCTGGGCCGAAGCCGCGCCGGTCGCCAGCAGGCTAACGAGAAGCAGCAGGGCTATGTATCGCGTCATCGGATATTTCCGCTTACCGGCGGCGCATGAACAGGCTTGCGCCCGTACCGGCGACCAGAACCACACCGGCCAGCCCGAAGACCGCCAGCCCAAGATTATCGCGAATGGGATCGGGTTCAGGCTCCGCTTCCGGGCTTTCCGGCGTTTCTTCGACCAGCACGACGTTATCCGGCGGCGGAACCATCACCGGCGTCACGCCTTCGGCAGCGCCAAAGGCGACGTTAATGGTCGCGCCGGGATTGGCGGTAATGCGGAACTGATTCGGCGTCGTCAGGCCATAGCCATCGGGCGCGGTTGCGACGGCGACATAGCTGCCCGGCGTCAGGTCTTCGATACAGTGCGGCTCCGACGCGCCATCGGTCGTGTATTCCGAAACCTCGTTACCCTGAGCGCGTACCGAGATGACACCGCCGGCCAGCGCAGGCTCGCCGTCTTCCTGAATGCGGTTCTGGTTCGCGTCATCGAACATCAGCAGGCATAGCGTGGCCGACAACGCGGCAGGATCGCGCGCGGGCAGGACATCGCCCGACGCAACCGAAACCACCGGGGCGGGCGCGGCGTCTTTGGGATCGACGTATTCACGCCGCTGCGGGCGGGCGTCGTCACCATCGTCGCCCTCGTCGTTCTCAGCCGCAGCTTCATCGTCCTCGGCAGCGCTGGAGTCAGCTTCGTCATCGGCGTCATCATCGCTGGAACGCGTGCGAGAACGGGAGCCGTCGCCTTCCTTGATGAGCAGTTCCTGCCCGATCTGGATAATGCGCGGATCGCTGATCTGGTTGAGTTCCAGAATATCGGCGCGGGTTAAACCATAGGCCACCGCAATGGCGTCGATGGTGTCGCCCGGCTGGACGACATGGACAATGGAGCCATCCGGGCGCTCGCCCTGCGGTGAAACGCGAGAGGCGTACTGCGGTGGGGGAGGCGCGGCCGGCTGCGCCGCGTCGCCAGAACCACCCGCCGCGGGCGGATTGGAGCCGCCGCTGCCGGTCGCGACCAGACGCGCGTCATCGAAAAAGACGCGATTAATCTCGCTGGGGCTGGTTTGCGTGGTGAAGATGAAAAAGGTCACCGTGTCAGCGGTAGCGGTGGCCTCAACCACGGCTTCCTGCCAGCTACCATGCGGGCGGATTTCCGCCGACCACACGATGTCGCTGTCGTAAGGATTCGTACCGCCATTCGGGTCGATACCCACCTTGACGTAAGCCCCCGACTCGACGGCGGAAGCGCAGTTATCAGCGTTCGGAGCGGGATTACAGGTATGCAGTTGAGCGAACGCGCTGCCGCGAAGGTTTGTGCCTGGGGCGACGCTCACCTGCTGGTAAATCGCCGCCGTAAAGGTGGCCCAGCCTTTATGCAAATTCTGCGCGCGCGCGCCGGATTTTGGATCGGGCCCCGGACCATTGTGGGGAAACGCAACCGGCGGCAGGTTCATCCAGTCTTCGGTGCGGGGAGATTCGGCGTACCAGACGTTCCAGTCGGCAGCGATGTTAAAGTCGGGTCGGCCGCGGCCTGTGTATTGCCCTTCGAAATCACCGTCTCGCAAAAGGTTCGCGCCGTCCTGCGCGCCAACAGGCACAGCGGCGACAAAAACGCAAACCATCAGCAGAACCAAGAGGCCTGTTCGCTGCATATTCAATTGGCTAGCTCCGTTACATTATCTGTGACGCTGGCCGTCCCGGAAGACGCGGCTGCGCTCATCTGAAGCAGACGCAGCACGCAAGACCGGCGTCCGCCAACGCGCGCGACATTATAACACGCGCCGAAAGGGTGTCAACGGCGACAGGCACGCGCATCGCTCGGCGGGAGGCCTCTATGGATTTTGCGAGGTCACAGGAGATCGAATTTCCGTCGTCTTGCCTCGCGCCGCCAGCCCAACGAGCGCCCACCCCATGCGGCAGGCCGGTTTCAGCGCTTCATCTGGCAGCGCGGAAAGGCAAACGGGCGTTATCACACGGCGGTTTTCTGGCGATTGCGATACGGCAGATAGGCGTCGATCCATTCCTGATCGTGCTGGCGAATGAACGTTTCGGCCTGCTCGACCAGCTCGCGGTTGCCCAAAAACAGCGGCACACGCTGGTGCAGCGTGTGCGGTTCGATATCCAGCACCGGGCCAACGCCGTCCGAAGCGTAGCCGCCCGCCTGTTCGACCAGAAAAGCCAGCGCCTGCGCCTCGAACAAGAGGCGCATTTTGCCATAGGGCTTTTCGGGGTCCTGCATGTCGCCCGGATAGTAGAAGACGCCGCCGCGCAGCAGGTTACGGTGAAAATCGGACACCATCGAACCGATGTAGCGATGTGAAAGCGGGCGATGCCCCTCTCCGTCGATGCCCTGCAGCCAGCGCGTAAAGCGACGCACACCGTGCGTCCAGTATTTTTCGTTGCCCTGATTGGTGCTGTAATACTTCGGCGGGCTGGGGATGCGGATGTCGTCGTGGCTGAGCAGAAATTCACCGACGCCGGGATCGAGCGTAAAGCCATGCACACCCTGCCCGGTGGAATAGACCATCATCGTGCTGGAGCCGTAGACGATGTAACCGGCGGCGACCAGCCTGCGCCCCGGCTGTAACACGTCGTCCAGCGTGCCGCGTGGCCCGGTCGAAATTTTGCGGTGAATGGCGAAAATGGTCCCGACCGAGACATTGACATCGATATTGGAGGAACCGTCGAGCGGGTCGTAGAGCAGCACGTACTTGCCCGTGCCGAAGCGCGGCGGAATCGGGATCAGTTCGTCGTGCTCCTCCGAGGCCATGGCGCACAGCCGCTCGGTGTGGTCGTTCATCTTATAGATGATCTCGTCGGCGAACAGGTCGAGCTTTTGCTGCTGCTCGCCGTAAACGTTGGCCGTATCGGCCGTGCCGATGATTTCCGCCAGCCCGGCGCGTGTCGTCTCCCGTGCGATCAGCTTGGCCGCCAGAGCGAGGTCGTAGAGCAGGCTGGTGAATTCGCCGGTCGCGTTGGGATAACGCTTCTGCTGTTCCAGAATATGCCGCTCGATGGTGGTGATTTTGGGTTGCATGCGGGGTCCTCGCCCGGAAAACCGGCACGTACCGTTACCACCTATCGTATGGAGTTTCAGAAGATAGAGCAATCAGTACCAACATCACCCCCGCCCCTCTCCCCGGTGCAGTGGCCGGGAGAGGGGCAGAAAGGCGGCGTATCCTGCTGCGAGCGAAAGGGACGGAACGTGAGGTTAGCCATAGGCGGGCAGCAGCAACGCCTGCCCGTTGATGCTGGCATACCAGTACGGAACCCAGCCGACGCCGAAAAGCTCTGGCCGGATGTCCTTCTTGTAGGGCGTGATGACGTACTCATCCACCTGCTGGGCGATGGCGGCCCATTTTTCGTTGATCGCGCGCAGGCCGTTCTCAAAATCCTGCTCGGCTCTGGCGATGCGTTCGTTGATCTCGGCCAGTCCCTGCTCGTAGAGCCGGATGTCGCCCTTGCTGCGATTGCGATAGACCTGCGCCCGCGCCATGCGCGAGAGGGTGTAGGTCGTGCGCCCGCGCAGCAGGCTGAGGATGGCTTCGCCGGTGGTGAAGAGTTCGTTGCGTCTTTCCGCCGCCAGCTCGCGCTGCTCATTTTCGAGCTTCTGGGCCGTGCGGCGCATTTCAGCCTCCAGCTTGTCCATGATGCCTTCGTACTTGTTGGTCCAGGCGTCGATCTCGGCATCGCGCCGCTCGCGCGCCGCCTGCGTCACACGGGCGCGAAACTCGCTGAAAACGCCATCGGCCTCGCCGTAAATATCGAGTTCGCGGTTGTACGGCAGGCGCAGCCGGGCGGTGGTGTAGAGCATGTCGATCAGTTCGCGCCGGAGCTGGGTCATGCGCGTGCGATCGGTCAGGCCGGGGGATGGCTCGCCATAGATCGCGTCCGCCAGCGGCTCGCCCGACACGGCCCGCGTATCGACCGCGGGCGCGAGGTACTGATCCCAGTGGATGATACCGGCGCGGTCGACTTCCGGCACGTGATAGGCATAGGTCCGGGCCGTATAGGTCCCGCTTTTGCGGTCGCTGTAGCGCACGGTCGCCTGCGCCAGCAGAACCGGGCGATAGGCCAGAATCGCCCCGCCAAAGCGCTGCGCCGCGAAATTCGTACGCTGTTCCCACTGAGCGATGGCGGTCTGGCTATCGACGGTATGGGGCAGGAAATACTGCGCGATCGAGGACGAAACCGGCGGCGGCGCGTCGAGGAAGCCCGGCACACGCCGGGTCTGCGAGGTCACGCCGGTAGCCGGTGAGCGTGTGTTGTGGCTCATGGAGGCCGTATTGCCGGAGGCGACCGGGACGGTTGCGCCGGAAACCGCCGCGCTGTCGGGCGCGGGGTCAAGCTCGGGCAGGGTTGGCGGCGGCATGTTGGCGGGCGGGTTCTGAACCGCGACGGCGCTACCCCCCGGCGGCGACATCTGCCAGTTGCCCGCGCCGGACGCGCCGGACGCGGCGGCTGCGGTAGCAGGCGCAGTCAGCAGGCGTTCGCGCTGGGCGGCCATCAGCATCCGCACCTGCTGGCGCGTCAGCGGGCCGCGCAGATAACTCATGGCCCAGCGCGTGTGCAACATGATCGGCCCGCCCAGATTATGCACGTTGTGCATCAGGAACACGCGCGGCTCGATGTCAGCGATCATGCGAGCGACGTCGCGGAGGTCCATCTCGTTCTCGGTCGTCGCCAGCGATTGCAGCCCGGTCATCACGCGCTGGCGGTCGTTCTCCGACTGCAAGCGGCCGATGAACCACGTTCCGGCGTTGCTCAGGCCCTTGTAATCGAGGTCGCCGGGATTTTGTGTCGCCAGCACCAGACCGACGCCGAACGCGCGTGCCTGTTTCAGCAGCCGCAGCAGCGGCTCCTTGGTCGGCGGGTTGCGCGGGTGCGGCGGGAAATAGCCGAACATCTCGTCGATATAGAGCAGCGCGCGCAGGCTGGTCGTGCCGCTCAGGGTTCGCATCCAGCCGAGCATGTTTTCGAGCAGCAGCGTCATCATGAACATGCGCTCCGGCTCGCTGAGATGCGCGATGTAGAAGATCGAAACGCGCGGGCGGCCGTCGGGCTGGTAAAGCAGGTTCTGAATATCCATCGGCTCGCCGTTCATCCACGACTGGAACGACGGCGCGGCGATGATGTTGTTCAGCTCCATCGCCAGCTTGTAGCGATCCTTCTCCGAGATGTACTCGTCAACCGAAAAGACGCCCAGCTTCGGGAACGGCGGGCGCTGCACCTGAAGGATGATATCCTCCAGCGTCAGGTCCTGCCCGCGCACCCATGCATGCTCGAAGATGTTGGAGACGAGCACATGCTCTTTGTCCTGAACCGGCTGCGCGTCCTTGCCGATGAGCGCCAGCAGCGCCGTGACGATGCCGTTGATGCGCTCGCGGTTGGCTTCCTCGTTGCCGGCCCAGCCATCGCGCGGGGCGCGCAGCGACGCCAGAATGCTGATCGGCAGGCCCGCGTCCGAGCCAGGGGTGTAGATGCGATATTCGGCGGCGCGTTTCAGCCAGCGCACGCGATCCGGCACGATGCCCCAGCTCGTCAGGCCGTCGCGCCAGCGCCGGGCGATGTCGGCGGCGTATTCCGGCGCTTCCATGCCCGCCCGGCGCGCGTCGTCGAGGTTCACCCACGGCGCAAAATCGGACGGGCGCAGGTCGGGAAAGGTGAGCAGCAGATTGGTGATATCGCCCTTGGGGTCGACGACAATCGCCGGGACGTTATCGAGAATGGCCTCTTCGAGCAGACTGATGCACAGGCCCGTTTTGCCGCTGCCGGTCATGCCGAGCACGACGGCGTGGGTCGTCAGGTCGCGCGAGTCGTAGTAAACGACCTCGTCGGTCAGGCGGTGTGTTGCGGGGTCATAGCGGCGGCCCAGATAGAAGGTGGTCGGCGCTTCGATAAATGGCATCGGCCTGCACTCCAATCGCGATACGGACGGCCCTCACCCTAAATCCCTCTCCCTCATGGCGAGGGACTTTAAAAATTCATGCACGCACGGTTCCCCTTCTCCATGAGGGAAAAGGGGCAGGGGATGAGGGCTGATTTTCGCGAGTATAGCACAAATGGGCTAAAGCGCAGACGTGAAAAACCTACAATTCGGCATCCTTGATCCATTCGAGCATCCGGTCAGCGTCTTCGACCATGTCCATCTGCCGGAAGTATTTTTCCGCCTCGCGCCAGCACGCAACGGCCGCCTGCCTATCGCCAAGTTCCTTATAAGCGATACCGAGATTGGCTTGCGCCATCGCGTATTTGAGCGGCGAAACGTCGGGCGTGTAATAGCGCAGCGCTTCGCTGTAGGCCACAATCGCCCGCCGCAGGTTCCCCGCTCGGTCCTCCACCCCTGCCATTTGGCGATAGGCATTATCACCGATTATCGCGCCGTTGCGACCTCCCCACGCCGCCGTTTCCGGCCTACAATGGCAGCGCATCTCAGCCGATGAGGATCACAACTGCATGACCGTTTTCAGCCTGCTGGCTCAGGGCGCGAGTCTGGGTTTCGCTGCCAGCGTGTCGCCGGGGCCGTTTCTCACCTATGTCATTTCACAAACGCTGGCGCGCGGGTGGCGGCAGACCTTCTCGCTCATGTTCTCGCCGCTCCTGTCCGACATCCCCATCAGCCTGACCACCATCTTCGTCCTCAACCAGCTTCCGGCGGAGGCGCTGCGGGTCATTCAGGCCGTTGGCGGGCTGTTCGTGTTGTGGCTGGCGTGGGGCATGCTGCGCGCGGTGCGTTCAGGCAAGGCGTTGATAGAAGAAACGGCCGATCCCACGCCGGCGCGGGGTATGCTGCTACGCGGCGTGCTTGCCAGCTTTCTCAGCCCGGGCGCGTGGATTTTCTGGAGCACCGTCACCGGGCCGATCGTCGTCAATGCGTGGCGCGAATCGCCCGCCGCGGCGCTTGCCTTCCTGTTTGGTTTCTACGCCGTCTTTGTCACCGGGCTTGGCGTGTGGATCGCCATTTCTCATCAGGCGCGCCGCCTCGACCAGCGCATTATCCGCTTTCTCATGAGCGTCAGCGTCGCCATTATGGTGGCCTTCGGCGCGCTGCTGCTCAAGGCCGGCCTATTCCCGTAAACCGGCGCGCCGCCGGAGACGCCGAGACACTTTCCCGGCATCTCCGGCGGTTTTCGCGCTACGAGCAGGTCACATTCGCCGGTTCAACGGCTTCGAGCCAGCGGCGCTCGAATTCGGCCAGATACTGGGCCGCCAGATCGGCGTCCTGAATGATGACCAGATTCTCGTCGTTGCTGTTGGTAGCGTTGGCCGAAAAGTTGAACGACCCGGTCACCACCGTTTCTTCGTCGACGATGAAGACCTTGTGATGCAGGATGTACGGGTTGCCATCCTGACGCACGTCAAGCCCCGCGCAGAACAGCGGCCGCAGCTCGCTGAACTGCGTCTCGCTGCCCACGCGTTCGAAAATCCCGCGCACGCTGACGCCATCCACGGCCCGCTGAAGGATGGCGCTGGCCAGCTCGTCCAGCGTAAAGGAAAACGCCATGAAGTGAATGGACGATTGCGCCTGCAGCAGCGTGTCGTGGATCGCCGTTAAAACGTCGTCCTCCGGACCGAAGTAAATCTGAATGGGCACGCCGTTCTGCACGAAGCTGGCATAGGGCGTGTTGGCGCGGGATGACGGCCCGAACAAACCTTCGGCAAACATCTCATCGAACTCGGTCTGGTAGTTTTGCACGGCCCGCTGCGAGCGCAAAACCAGCGCGTTGTTGTTGTTGCGATACGTGCCGTTGATGGTGTAATTCCACGAGCCTGTCCAGACGGTTTCGCCGTCGAGGATCATGAACTTGTTGTGCATCAGCGCGGCGCGCTCGTCCGTGACCACCGGGATACCGGCCTCGACAAGCTGGTCGAGCGTCGTACTCACATCTTCCAGACCATCTTCGTTGTCCGTCACGACGCGCACGCGCACGCCCCGCGCCTTCGCATCGAGCACGGCCTGAGTGATAAGCGGGTTGTTGAACTCGTAGGCGGCGATATCGAGCGTGTTTTTCACGCCCGCCAGCGCCGACGCCAGCGCGACGTCGATGCCGCCGCTGTAGGTGGTGAGGTCGCTGCTGCCCGATGGCAGGGTGAAATAGACCTGCCAGAAGTCCTTGATCGCGCCGACGCCAAACGGCAGGCTGACGGCGCTGACCGTGCCGGACACGCCCGCGATTTCCGTGCCGGTCGGCTGGCCGGGCGTGAGTTCAAGCACTGTGGGCGGCGGCGTCTCCGTCACCGGGGCGAGCAGGTCAACGCCGGTGATTTCGGAAATGATGACCATGACCAGAGCAATGGCGACGACGATCAGCGCGCCAATGGAAGTGCCCTGATTTTTACTGTTCTTCGATGTCTGGCGTTTCGTCATTCGGGTCGGATTCTCCGGAAGGCGATCTGGGCCATAGAATAAGCGGCGTCCGGCCGGGATACACGGGGCCGGCGTCGTCAGAGTCAGAAGCGGCAGCGGATGGATCCGCCGGAGGTTCCGGCGCGGCAGGCGGGGTGGCCTCCGGCGGAGGCGCAGGCGTAGGCGAGGATTCGGCTTCCTGCTCCGCGTCGAGATGCAGGGAAGCGAGAACGGTCTGGAGCGCGGTCGCGTCGTCCAGCGATTTCAGATCGGGGGCGGTCTGGCTGGAAAAGGACGTCGCGGGCGGCGCGCCCAACGCGACGGCATCTTCGGCCAGCTTCGCCATCGCCGCCTGAATCTCCGTCTCATCGAGCAAGGAGCGCGCGCCCACCACCCGGTTAACGCGCTTTAGCAACGAGCGCAGGCGACCGGCCTGCTCGTCAAACGTGGCGTCGTCAGGGGCCGTTGCCGCCAGCCGTTCGACCTGTTTTTCGGCCCAGCGCAGCAGCGCTTCCGCTTCCGTGTCGCGCAAATCGGCGCGCACGGCCACATCTTCATAAAGTTGTTGCACTACGCGCTCGGTGTCGGGCATGCGCGCCTACTCCGCATTCTGTCGCCTGTGATTCATCGACTGCCTTTCTGGACTGTAGCGCAAAGCCTGCGATTACGCGAACCACATCTCATGTTGTCGCAAAAGCGTCCTCACCGCCAGCCGGACGCTGGGGAAATTGCCGGCGCATCCGGTCTGGCGGTGCCATGCGCGTTCGTCCGGTTGCGGAGTCACTGTTCCATATACGAGCGGAGGAGTTTGACGACCGCTTCGTGTCCCGTTTCTTCGGCCACATCGAGCGGCGTGCGGCCGTCGTGGTCGAGCGCCATAAAATCCGCGCCCTGATCGAGCAAATAACGCACGATTTCCAAATGCCCAAAACCGGCAGCGCCATGCAGCGCCGTGTTCTTCTCGCGCCCGGCGTTCACGTCCGCGCCGCGCTCCACCAGCATTTTGACCAGCTCGAGATGGCCGCCAATCGCCGCGTGAAACAGCAGCGGAATATCGTGCGCCCCGGTGGCGTTTATCAGCGCAGGGTCTTCATTCAGCAGCGCCAGTACGTCGTCCGTGCGGCCCAGCATGGCAGCGGCGCAGATGTCCATCGGCGCGCCCCGGTCGACCAGAAATTCGGCAATCGCCCGGTTTCCGGTGTGAGCCGCCGCGCCGAGAGGCGTTTCAACCCAGCTTGCGCTCTCGTTCAGCAAGCGCGGTTCCTGAGCAAACATGCGCTGGACTTTTGCGAGATCGTGGTGCGCGGCCAGAACGAATTCGTCAATCCGTTCCTGAGTTAACAACTCCGGTTCCGTCATACGTTCCTTCTCCCAATTCTGCGACACACTCCCGCAATGTTCCGGATCGTCACACGACCTAAATTTATAATGTAATTTTACAGCAAGCGGAGCAAACCGTCGAGAAGTTGTGCTTTGATGTACAATGTTAGGCGTCCCGCCTGTAGGCGGGCAGGAGCTTTCCACGCAGAAACCGACGAAAACTGCGCCGATTATGAAAGACACCAAGGCAATCATCGAACGTGTGCGGCGCGTCAACGACACGCACCAGCATGTTCATCTCGCCGTCGATCCATCCCTCAGCGCTCTGTTGCCGGGCCAGAGCGTGCTGGCGCGGCTTCACGAACGCTGGGACCCTTACCTGCGCGAACAGTGGTGGCCCGTAGCGCTGGCGAATCAGAAGCTGATCGTCGAGCGCCCGGTGAGCCATGTCTACGAGCCGGGGCAAATCGTCGACCTGCTCGGCATTGTCGGCCAGCCCTTTCGCTTCCGGCGCGTGCTGCGGAACGTGCTGCTGCTGGCGCTGGACACAGAACCGACGCCGCTGATGATGCCCATCGCGTCGCTGCTGCAAAACAAGGTCAGCGTGACGCTGCTGCTGCTCGGCAGCGCGGCGTCGTATGGCACGGCGCACCTGCCGCCGGAAGTCGAGGTCATCCACGGCGACAGCGACCTGAACTGGCCCAACCGCGTCATCACGATTGGCTGGGCCGATCAGGTGCTGGCGGTCGTCAACCCAAGCGACGAGATGAACTGCTTTAACAAAATCTGGCAGACCTTCAGAGAACTGCGAGCAGAGATTCCCGATGGTTATCTGTTTGGCGTTTTCAGGCCGGCGCTTCCCTGCGGCGTAGGCGCCTGTTCGGCCTGTATGGTGCGACAAAAGAGCGGCGTCGCTCTCGTCTGCGCCGACGGCCCGGCGCTGGACCTGAAGGAGGTTCCGCTATCATGACGTTACGTTCGGTTGTCTTCTTCTTCGCCCATCCCGACGACGAAACGCTGGCGGCGGGCATCACCGCGCTGATGACGCGTCAGGGCATTCGCGTGCATTTCGTGTGCGCGACGCGGGGAGAAGGCGGCGAAATGGGCGACCCACCCGTAGTCAGCGACCGGCGCAAGCTCGGAGAAGTGCGCGCCGCCGAAATGCGCTGCTCGGCGGCGGCTCTGGGCGCATCGCTGGAATTTCTCGACTACGTTGATCCGGTGGTGGGGCCGGATGACGTCCTGTTGCCGTTTGAATGCGACTTCGACACGCTGGCAGGGGAACTCGTCACCATCGCCAGACAACGCAACGCTGATCTGGTGCTGACCCATGGCTCGGACGGCGAATACGGGCATCCGGCGCACCAACTGCTGTATCAGGCCGTGACAACGGTCTTTCCCACCGCCCTGCCGAAAACCCTGATCTATACCGTCGCGGCCAGCGTGCCCGATCTGGAAGACCTGTTATGGAACAGGAGCGAACCGGCGCATCTGGCGCTGGATATTCGCCCGTGGAGAGAGGCGAAACTGGCGGCCATCGAGTGCCACGCGTCGCAGCACGCGGTGTTCAAGCGCCACCGGAACGTCCAGTCGGTGAGCGAAACGCTGCGGCATATTGAATCGGTACGCCGCTTCTGGCCCCCCGTGGACGACGAGCCGCCGCGCGACGCCTTCGCCGACCTGCTGCGAATGGCGGGCGCATGGGAACCCGGACTAACGCGATGATCGAACTGACGCGCCCCGGCAAGCACAGCCTGACGATTGACACGCCTGTCATGCCCGCCGCCGGAACCTTCGGCTTTGGCGACCTGTACCGCGATCTCGTTGACATCGAGAAACTGGGCGCGCTGGTGACGAACCCGGTGACGTATCAGCCCTGGAGCCCGGCGACAGGCACGCGCGTTGTGCCGCTCGACGCCGGCATTCTGATGCACACCGGCCTGCCCAATCCGGGCCTGGACAGGATCGTGTCGAAGTATCGCGGCCTGTGGCGCAGCCTGCCTCTGCCGGTCATCGTGCATATCGTCGGCACGACGACCGAAGACGTGCGCCGCTGCATGGTGGAACTCGACCGGGAAGACGGTGTCGCGGCGGTCGAACTGGGCCTGAACGACGACATCCGCTACAACGACGCCGAACGGCTGGTGCGCGCGGCGTGCGAAAGCTCTGACAAGCCGGTGATCGTCCGGCTGCCGTTTACCGACACCGGAGAACTGGCACACGCCGCAGACGGCGCGGGCGCGGCGGCGCTGGTGGTCTGCGCGCCGCCGCGCGGCACGGCGCGCGATGCGACGGGCCGCCTGATTTCCGGGCGCGTCTATGGCCCGCTGGTCAAACCCATCATCCTGCGATTGGTCGGGCAGCTTACACGCCGCCTTGATACACCCATCATCGGCGCGGGCGGCATTCATTCGCCTGAGGACGCCCGCGACTACATTGAAGCAGGCGCTCGCGCCGTTCAGGTCGACTCGGCCACATGGGTACAGCCAAAGCTGATCGAAATCATCGCCCGCGACCTCGGCGGGCTGGTGCTGACGCAGCCGTCCGGCGCGCTCTACGATGAATGGCATCCCGGTATCGGCCAGACCGAGCGCGACCGTCAAAAAGCTGCCAGACAGCGGCGGCAGGCGAAGGCGAAGCCGGGCGACGACGATAAGACGGATCACTGAACAACCGGCGCGCCCGTACGCTCACGGTGTAACAAGCTGTTTCCCTCGATACCCCACAAGGCACAGGCCCGCCAGCTCTTAAGGCTTCTGTAAGCCAGGCGGTGCTATACTGCCTTTAAAAGAAGCCCGTTTTCGAACCGCGCAACCATGGCCGAGACCGATACTGACACGCCGGTCAGGCTTGCCCGGCTGGTCTGGAAAGACCCGCAAACGGGTGAGCCGCGCAGCTACGATCTAACCGAAGGCGCGACGGTCACGCTGGGGCGCATGGCCGATAACGACATCTGCATTCGGGAGCGGCACGTTTCACGACGGCACGCCGTCATCAGCTACCGCGCGGGCATCTTCACGATCAACGACCTCGGCAGCGCGAACGGCACGTTCGTCAACGACCGCCAGCTCACCGGCCTGTTTCCACTGGCCTCCGGCGACCGCATCCGGCTGTTCGTGCCCACGTTGATTTTCTGCGCCCTTCCCGGCAGCGACGACAACCACCTCGCAACGACGACAGCGTTCGGCTCTGACGCAGCGCTGCCCGAACCGGACAGCCAGCCCCGTCTCATCATCACCGGAGGAGCGCAGGAAGGCCAAACTTTCCCCCTGAACCAACGCTGCCTGATCGTGGGGCGCGCGACCGCCGACATGCAGCCCGACCTCTGTCTGCTCGACCCCGCCGTTTCGCGGTCGCACGCGCGCATCGAACTCGGCCCCGATCACCATTGGCGGCTGTACGATCTGGGCAGCGTAAACGGCACGCTGGTCAACGGCACAGTCGTGGACGTGCAGGGCTGCGCGTTACGCGACGGCGATACGATCACGTTTGGCGGCAGCACCGCCCTCTTCCGCGAGCGTTAAGCCACCGGTCGAAGAACCGGCCGGCGTCCTCGGCAATATCGACACGGTGGAACCGCTGCTGAGGCAGCGTGCGGCGCTGGAGCTCGACACGAAAATGCCGCTGGAGGGCGTTTCGAGGCATAAAACAGGGCGACCAACCGATGGTCGCCCTGTCGTCATCCGGCATGTCGCCGCTCGTCAGGCGGCTTCCGTGGCTTCGGGTTCTTCGGTCGCGCCCGGCTGCCCGCCATTGCCCGGCGTTTCGGTTTCCTCAGGCGGCTCACCGCCGCCGGCAGGCTCGGTCGCTTCGGGCGTTTCGGTCACTTCCGGCTGTCCGGTTGGCTCGACCGTCGCCTCCGGTGCTTCCGTCGCTTCGGGCGTGGCCTCCTCGGTTGGCGCGGCAGTCACAACCGGCGCGGCCGGCGGGCTGAGGCGTTCGAGCGTGATTCGCAGCGAGATATCGGTATAGCTGTATTCGTCGATCTGCACGAACACATCGCCGTTCGCCGGCACGGTGAAATCAAACGACAGGCGGTTGACCATCGTGCCGCTGGCATATGCCAGCGAGCGGTCGCCTTGCAAAATGCCGATGTTCGGCGCGGCCTGTGTTTCGTCCAGTACCTCGACGATCAGGCGCACGTCTTCCCCGGCAACCCCCGTGAAAACGAGCGTTTCACGGGTTCGGACGCTGCTCAGGCTGACCACCACAGGCCCCCGGTCGAGCGAACTGAGCCGCCCGCGCTGCAGGGTGAGCGTGACCGTGCCTTCGTCGCCCGGCTGGTAGGGCTGAACCACAACGGTATAGGTTCCGGCTGTCGTCAGGATCTGGTTGGTAAGTTCGGGATCAAGATCCGCCGAGTCGTCGCTGTAGGCAACCTGGAAGCCATCGGGCGCGTTGAGCGCCAGCGTCGTGTCAAAACTGCCGTCGCCTTCGACGATCAGGCTGACGACGTCGCCCGCAGCGGCATCAAAGCGGAAGTAGCTAACCAGATGGTCGTCGCCAAACTCGATCGTCACCGTGTCGCCCAGCCGCAATTCCTGCACTTCGACCTGCTCCAGACTAAGCTGGAACGTACCGCCTTCGCCGGACGTGCTTTCCACGACCACGACGTAGTCACCGCTGGCCGGCAGCGTGTAGCCGCCGATCAACGCGGTGCGATCCCGGCTGATGGATGCGTCATCGGTCATCAGCAGGTTGCCGTCGAGGGAGAGCGACACGCGGCTGCTCATGTTATCGGACGTCACCACCACATTGACGACATCGCCGGCCTCGCCCCGGAAGCGGAAATACGCCTGTTCGTTAACGCCAAGCTCGCCTTCGACCGTCTGCGAGTACTCAAGCGGCTGAAAATCGACTTCAGCCAGCGTCAGCACGTACTCGCCGCCGTCTGACCGTGTGGAGGTTCCGTAATAGTGGCTATAGGTATCGACAACAATCGTGTATTCGCCATCTTCCGGCAGGGAGTAAGGCCCGATGCGCGAGTTGAGGCTGCCCGGCCCGCCGTCGTCATTGATCGTCAGTTCCTGTCCATCAGGGCCGATCAAAACCAGCAGCGGGTCAAAGTCGTCGGAAACCAGTGTAATCGAAACCAGTTGGCCGGCTGTGCCCTCGAAGTTATACAGCGCGTTATCCTGACCATCGGCCAGTTCGGCCTCGATGGACTGCCCCAAGGCAATCGTCTCGGCTTCCTGCGCGTAGAGCGGGACAGCCAGCAGGGCGATCAGCCCCAGCATGAGCAAGCGGTGCAGCATCTTCGTCATGTATCTTCTCCTCAGTGAGCTGGCGCTACGCGCATGGCATCGCCGCCAGAGTCAAAACAGGCTCATCGCTTCTTCATTTTATGACGATTCGCGTGACAGGGAAAGCGTTACCGTAAGCGCGCCCGTGCTTCCCCGCCGGAAAGGCTGCACCAGAATCCGGTACGTGCCGTCTTCCGGCAGCGGCTGCCCGCGCACTTCCGGGTTCAGGCCGTTGGCGTCGTCGCTAAAGGCAAGCTGTTCGCCATCCGGGCCAAACAGCGTCAGCGTCGTGTCCAGACGATCCGCCGCTTCGACGACGATATCGACGCGCTCGTTCGCGCGCCCCTCGAACGTATAGATCGCCGCCTGCTGCTCGCTGGAAAGCGTCGTTTCGACAGTCTCGCCGAACGCCAGCGCCTGAGCTTCAAGCACCTCGATGCGCAGCCGGTAAGCGCCGGTGTTGTAGCGCCGGTAGCCGGTGACGGTCAGCAGGTAGGGGCGCGATGCCGGGACGACAAACGGCACGATCAGCGCGTTCAGATCGCCGCCGCTATCATCATCCCGGGCTACCGGCTGCGCCAGATGATCGGCCTCGCTGATGACCAGCAGCGGGTCGAAGTCGTCCGACTCAAGACTGAGCCGCAGAATGTCGCCCGTTTCGCCTTCCAGCCAGTAGACTTTCAGCGCCTCATCGCGCCCCAGCACGTCCTCAAACTCGCCCGGATAACCGATGGGCAAAGCCTCGTAAAGCGTGACGTCAAGCTCAAACCGCCCGGTTTCGATCTCGGCCTGTTCGGAGACGATGGCCTCGAAACTTGAGGCGACAATGACATAGAGACCGTCCTCCGGCAAAACGACCGGCCCAATGCGCGCGTCGAGGTCGCCCGCGCCGTCGTCGTCAAAGACCAGCACATTGCCTGCCGTATCCATCAGGCGCAGATACGGATCGACCTGATCGGAACGCATGGTAATGGCGACGATGTCACCAGCCTCGCCCGCGAAATGATAGAGCACCGCCGGATTTTCTTCCGTCAACTGGCCCTGAACCACTTCCCCGTAGGCCAGCGGCTCGCCCGGCGCGACGGTCGCCTCTTCGGTGGCTTCCTGTGCAGGCGCGGGCGCGGCAAGCAACGCGATAGCCAGAGCCGCCCACAACCGCCAGAGTCGTTGCCGTATGCGTCGTTTGGAAGCTAGCATTCCCCTGTTCCCAACGCTGATAAGTTTTGTCTTTACGACGTCAAACAGCTAATATCATACTCAGCGTAAGCGTTCCAACCCACCGACGTCCATGCAGCCGGCATCCAACCAGAGGACGAAAAAGACAGGACCACGCGATGTTGAAACAACTGGCACAGACCGCCAAGCCTGTTCTTGACCTGCCGGTCGTGCGGCGAACCCGGCGTAATCATGGTCTGGAACACGCGACCATTCACCTGCTTTCCCAGCGCATCAAGGGCCTGCAAATGGCCGGGCGCAGCACCGAGAGCGGCTTCGTGTTGATCGGCGAAGCGCCGACCGAGGCGGTTGAAGCCGCCGTGTATGAAGCGCTGCGCCGGATGCGAAACGGCGAGCACAATCTGGCGATTCATCCGAACTGCGGCACCAATCTGGTGACGACCGGCTTTCTGACCAGTCTGGTCGGTTTTCTCGGCATCAGCGGGGCGTCGCGCCGCGACTCACTGAACCGCCTGCCCGCCGTCATGGTTTTAATGATGCTCACGGTACTGTTTTCGCAGCCACTTGGCACGGCGATGCAGAAATACTTCACGACCGACGGCGACCCGGCAGACCTCGAAATCGTCAGCATCACGCGCAGCCAGATGCGGATGCCATTCGCCAGCGGGCCGGTCACCATTCACCGCGTCGTCACCCGGTCCAACTAACCAGCCTGCCGCTTTCTAATTGCCCTGAAGAACGACCATCATGCCCGCCAAAGCCGCTCCAACCTTCTACGTTATTCACGGCGATGATGACCTGCAGATTGAGGAAACGGTCGCGCAGATGCGTGACCGCATGTCCGAACAACCCAACGCCGACCTGAACATCTCGGAGTTCGACGGCACGTCGACCGAAGCCGGCGTCGTCCTGAGCGCGGCGACATCGTTCCCCTTCATGTCGGACAAGCGGCTAGTGATCGTGAAAGATCTGCTGACGTGGATCACGCGCAGGGGCAGCGGCAATACGGGGAAACGCGCGGTCGAAATGCTGCTCGAAGCCCTGCCAACGCTGCCAGAGTGGACCCGTCTCGTCTTTGTCGAACGCCAGAAACTGCCCGATACGAACAAAGTGCTGCAACTGGCGGAAAAACACGAAAACGGGAAAGTCATTTCATGTCTATCGCCCAGGGACAGCACAGGCTGGATCATCAAACGGGCGCAGGACAGATATGGAGCCACCATCGAGCCGCGCGCGGCGGCAGCCCTCGCCAGCGTCGTCGGGCCAGACCTGCGACGGGCCGATAACGAACTGCTGAAGAGGGCAGT